>JBKJPM010000064.1:0-17800 GCA_046595175.1 Gemmatimonadaceae bacterium | reverse complement strand
CAGCGAAATCGATGCATTCAGAATTTCGCCGGAGCGCGGGTCGTGCACATGCGGACCTACCGCATTTTCAAGAGTGGCTGGTACCCAGCGAATGACATTGTAGCGAACGTCTTCCGGAGACCAATCCGGCTCGACGAATATTGACGGAGCGTCTTGTGCGGCAATCGCGTTCGAAAAACCGGCCGCACGAAACGCGACCGACCATTCGGCGACGCCTCTCTTTATCCACGGAACCCATTGGCGCGGCGTTGCCGGGTCTATGTAGAAAACGATCGGCGTGACGGGGTCCGAAATCGCACGATCTGGATTCTTCTTTTCCAGACGGAACCGCGTGATGTAGCGGAGCGTGGTTGCCCGAGCGCCTGAAGTTCCGAAGTCCGTCCGACTTACCGAATAGTATCCAACACGGTCGTCAAATAATCGTGGACGCATGGGAGGGTCTGGCAATCGAATCATACTCCAATGCGCGACTATGCTCACGGCCGAGATAGGACCGCTCCGGCCCTCGGCTTCCGGAGTCGCCGTCTGCGTTGCCTCGATTTCAATGTTGTCTGGAAAGGATGCAACCCGCTCGATGAAGGATCTGCGTTCGTCAAGATTTCCGCGCGCGCCCACGAACTCGGGAACACCAGTCGTATACAGCCTGGTTACATCAATCACGGGAGCGGAGTCCGCTCCGAAGGTCTCGATCGGGAAGATCGCCACAACCGGCGGATAGTTTGATTCAGTCACTGCGCGATAAATGGGGAGCGCGGTATCCGCCGTTATTTCATAGCTAACCGAACGCAGAAGGATCTTGTTCCCTTGGCGCTCCCAGCGCAGGACACGCTGCGTGAACTCATCGCCGGCCCTGCCCGCGTCTACCGCGGTGCGCGCAAAGCGACCTACAAGTAGCATATCCCGATTCAGTTGCGTGGCCGGGATTTCAAAATAGAGAGAGTCGCCGGTACGATGTGTTAGAAAAAGTCCAAAGCGGGTTTTAGCGGATGGACCGATAACAGCCGAATATTGCTTTATGCTCCCCGCGGATTTGACCGGCGCGGACTTGGATGGTACCGGCGCCGGCTTATGGCGAAATGGAAGATAGGAACATCCCGACAGCGACAGGACCGCGATGCCAGCGCTGATAATGCGGGAAAACTTCACAGCGGCGTTACTGCCATCCCCATCGAATGGTATCCCTTGTCAACGTACAACGTCGTACCAGTGATCCCGCTCGCGAGCGGACTCGAAAGAAATGCGGCCGCCGCACCGACTTCCTCCGGCTGGAGCCCACCGGGAAGTGGAGAGTTCTTCGAGCAATACTCGACCATCTTGTCGATGATCCCGATCGCACTCGCAGCCCGCGACGCCCACGGCCCTGCTGAAATGGTGTTAACGCGGATTCCAAACCTCTGGCCTGCTTCGAAAGCGAGAGTTCGTGTGTCACTTTCCAGCGCCGCCTTTGCTGACGACATTCCACCACCGTATCCGGGGATCACGCGTTCGCTTGCCATGTAAGTCAGCGAGGTGAGTGAACCTCCTTTCCGCATCAGCGGCCCCAGGTTCGCTACCATAGACACCAGCGAGTATGCGCTCACGCTCACGGCTGCGAGATAGCCCTTGCGGCTGGTTTCCATAAGCGGCTTTTTGACCTCTGGACCATTTGCAAGCGAGTGGACAACTATGTCCAAAGGCTGAGCTCCAAAATCAGCGACGAGTCTTTGGGCCAGCCCGATGACGGAGAAATCTCCGGCTTCCCGGTATCGCTTGTTGGAACGGATGTCCTCGGGTGCGTCATCGAGGGTGTCATACTCCGCATCAAGCGGATAAATCTTCTCAAACTGGAGTAGGGAGCCGCTAGAGAGCTTGCGCGACTCATCCATTTTCCCGCGTTCCAGTAGATTGAGAAAGATGTTCAGGGCAGGGGGCCATGTTCCTACGCATACGCTCGCTCCGGCTTCGGCCAGCGATTTTGCAATGGCGAAGCCGAATCCCCCGTCGTCTGCCACCCCGGCGACAAGCGCTCGGCGGCCGGTAAGGTCGATGCCTAACATTATGCTGATTGTCGCCGTTTATACGTTTGGGGGCAAGGGGTAGGAGAGTTGCATATTGTTGAGAGAATGAAATCACTTCGACTCGTCGCCTTACTGCTTCTGGGTGCTTCCGGCGTGGGAGCGCAGGCCGGCGACACAATTCGCAAATCCACGCCCCTGTTTGTGCCGCGCGACCTGCTGACAATCAGCGCGTTCTCCGCTGCGACTGCGCTTGCATGGCCTTTTGACCAGCAGCTCGCGCGACAAGTTCAACAGCCTCGAAGCCAGGAAAACAGAATTCTGCGCACGGCTGCGACGGGCTTTCGGCTACTAGGCGATCCGGGATCCATTAGTGTGTCGGCGGCGCTGTATGTCATCGGGAGGACGAGCAACAATGCCCACGTCGAAGACATCGGCTTGCACGCCACCGAATCAATTCTCCTGGCAGACATCGTTACCGGCGGAATTAAAGTTGTTGCCGGGCGCGCGCGTCCAGAAGTCGATGTGAACAATCCACGTGACTTTCAGCTCTTTCGTGGCTTGAAGGGCAGCGCTTTCCAGTCGTTTCCTTCGGGGCACACTACAGCCGCATTTGCCTTTGCAAGTACGATCAGCTCGGAGCTCGCGCGCTGGCAGCCGGGAACGAGATGGACTGTTGGCCCCGTGATGTATACAGGAGCCGCACTTGTCGGAGCCTCACGGATGTATAACAACAAACATTGGGCGACCGACGTCCTCGCAGGTGCGGCCATTGGAACCTTCGTAGGCACGAAAGTGGTTCGGTTTCAGCACTCGCACCCGGGAAACTGGCTGGACCGAAAATTCCTTACCGTTGGGGTCTCGAAGTCCGCTGCCGGAATGGTGCCTCTGTTGTCTATCGGAACGAGGTAAGGTTGCAGCTCAGCGGGATTTTCATCGTTGCCGATCTCGATGCGGTTGTGGCCGACAAAATCCGGGAAATCAACAAGCAATTCGATCCAAAGCTTGCGGCGACGCGTCAGCCACATGTGACAATCACCGGTTCTTCCGGTGCTGGTCCAATTCCCGCCAACTTTGCCATCGCAGAAATCGAAAAACTGCTGCGGCCCATCGCCGAAAGCACTGCACCCATGAAGCTCCGCTTCGGGAGGCCGCAACGTTTCCTTCAAACCGAGATTGTAGTGCTTCCCTTGGATCCTCACGGAGCGCTGCGGACGCTGCACGACCGGATTGTCAGCAGCAAAATTCCCTTTACGAGGGCAAGGTTTACTTTCACTCCGCATTGCACGTTGAGCCTCTATCCAACGCTCACCCAAGAGGCGGCACGACACCTGCTTTCCCTGCGAATTGAGGACGAAGTCACCTTGAACCGGATCGATGTCTATCATACCAACGACCCGCAGCCTGCTCGCAGGCTGCTCGAACTGCCGCTGACCGGTGAATTTTCGAGGAGTTGAGCGCGCGTGGCGCTCTGCCTGGATGCACGCCATCGCGCGCTCACTTCCGGGTGAACGTATCGAGCGAGCCCCGCAGTGGGACAGTCGTGATTGGCGCGTTCTTTTTCTAAGGTATGAACGAATCGGCGACATGATCATGTCGACAGGTGTGATTAGGGTTCTGGCGCAGTCCCAGCCCACAATCAAGATCGATGTAATGGCGAATCCAAATGCATTGCCGATTCTTGAAAACAACCCGTATGTGAGGCAGACACTGGTCCTGGATCGCAGCTCGTTGCGCAGTTATCGACAGACGCTGCGCCGTGTGCGCGCCGGAGGTTACGATGTAGTCGTCGACGGGCGACTGAACAATCCGCCGATCTTTACATCCACTCCACTGATCATGCGGGCATCACGCGCACGCTACAGGGTGGGAGTGAGCGGTGGCAACAACGACCTGATATACAACCTTCGCGTTTCGAGCTATGACAGGAATACACACTACGTCGAAGGATCAAAGCAGCTGGGGGTTCCGTTTGGCGTCGACCCCGAGTCAGTTGACTGGCAGCCGGAGATCTTCCTCACAGATGCTGAGGCGCAAACCGCCGACGGTCACTGGAGTCGGGCAGCTGCCGTTGCAAACGGTGCTTACGGCAAGAGACTTCTGGTGAATCTGTCCGCGTCAGAGCCAAAGCGGCGTTGGCCAGACGGAAAGTTTGCGGCTGTCCTGCGAAAGCTGCGCGCCACTAATCCGGACATTCCTGTGATTGTAATTGGACTTCCAAGGGAATGGGAAAGCGTGAGCGCCGTTGCATTAGCCGTGGGAGGGCTTGCGGTACCAACCCCTCAACTCCGCGAGGCTCTCGCCCTGGTCGGCCGATCGGATATTGTCTTCACTCCGGATACCAGCATTTCGCACGCGGCATCAGCATTCAGGAAACCTTCACTGGTTCTGCTCAAGCGGGAGCACCGTCCGTATGCCCCGTACAACACACCGGGACGTGTACTCCTGTGGAACGAGAATGAAATCGCCAAGCTCCCACACGAGAGGGTTCAATCCGAGCTCAATTCAGTGATCGCACAGTACGGCACAGGTCCGCGAACAGACTAAAAATGAAAACGGGCTCCATCCCGGAACCCGTTTGCACTACTCCGGCTTTTCCGCAGCTATTTTAGCGCGACGCGAGCCGTACGCGGGGGACCTTTATGCTTCTATTGCGCATGTAAGATGTTGGCGGAAGACTGCTCGATTCGCCGAGTGCAAGGAACGTTGACTGGTGAAAGAGGCTATTGTCGTCGTTCACAAGAACCAGCTCCAGGACACGATCAACTATGAATCCCTCTTCGATGCTTAGCTTGGGGTTCGGAGCGTCCGCAGGAACGTCGAACACCATAGTTCCATAGGACGGCCTGTGGCTGACGGAAACCTGCTCGGGGACCGGCACGGCAAAGGACGGATTGCCCGCGATCGCACGCTCGGCTTCAGGGCTTCGTTGGTATCGACGACCCTTGGCATCCACGATCACTGCCAGTGGATGGTATAGCGTCATCTCGAGGGATTGATTCCTCGCGCTGTTGTGAAACTCGACGGTGACGATGCTGAAGACGCCTTTTGCAACAATGGGTGCTACAACGCCGTCAAGATTCTTTGCGCTTGCCACCCGCGCGACGGATACGCCTAGGTGGCAGTCCAGGTAGAAGCCACAAAACCATTTCACTTCGCCGGCTGCCAGGACCCGCTGTTTGCTGGCGAGTGCAGCGGAGAGGAGCAGTGCGGAATAAACGCCAATCACGACAAACCCGACGGCCGTAACCGTGCGGAGCGCAGCCCGGTTTTTCCTCTTCCAGGCAAGCAGCCCAACCATCGCCAAAAACCCTGTGAAGACAATTGTGAGCAACAGAAAAATCGCATTTGTACCGCCTACGAACGCCTGCATGCTGTGCACCCCGTTAAATGCTAAAGATTTGCCCCACCCGACCAGACTATATCCAAAGTAAGCGTTGCCGTCAAGTACTTTACATCATAAAGGGAAGTGGGCTTCCGTTCGGGGGTATTTTTATGGGTTCCCTGCAATCCTGAACCACTATCAAGAGGTCTGTTAGTGCCGCCGCAATTCATCTATGTAATGAAGGACCTGAAGAAGGTCGTTCCCCCGTCGCGCGAGATATTGCGGAGCATATGGCTATCCTTTTATGACGGAGCCAAGATCGGGGTGCTCGGCTCGAACGGTGCCGGGAAGTCCTCGCTCCTGCGCATCATGGCTGGGGTAGACACCGATTATCAGGGTGAGGCGTGGGCGCGCGAAGGAACCAAGATTGGCTACCTGCCCCAGGTACCCGAACTCGACGAAACCAAGAACGTAAGAGAAAACGTCGACGTGGCGGTTCAGGAAACCAGAAATCTGCTCAAGAAATTCGAAGAAATCTCGATGAAGTTTGCTGAACCAATGTCCGACGAGCAGATGAACAAGCTCATGGAGCAGCAGGGAAGAGTGCAGGAACGAATCGATGCCCTCAATGCGTGGGAGCTGGATCGGAAGATCGAAATCGCGATGGATGCGCTCCGCCTACCTCCCGGCGACGCCGATGTATCAAGACTTTCGGGTGGGGAAAAACGCCGAGTCGCGCTTTGCCGCACACTGCTTGAAGAGCCGGACATGCTCCTGCTCGATGAACCTACGAACCACCTGGATGCCGAATCAGTTGCGTGGCTCGAGAGATATCTCGCGGAATTTCCTGGAACCGTAGTGGCGATTACGCACGACAGGTATTTCCTCGACAACGTCGCAAAGTGGATTCTCGAACTTGACCGTGGTCATGGAATTCCGTGGGAGGGAAATTATTCTTCCTGGCTTGACCAGAAAAAGACCCGCCTTGCCACCGAAGAGAAGCAGGCCTCTGCCAGGCAGCGATCTCTGGAGCGCGAGCTCGAGTGGGTGAGACTGGCCCCGCGCGCGAGGCAAACGAAAAGCAAGGCACGGCTGCAGCAGTACGAAGACATGGTAAGCGAGAAGCAGAATGAGAAGATTGCGCAGAATGAAATCGTAATCCCGCCGGCTCCCCGTCTTGGAAATGATGTGGTGATTGCAAAGAATATTTCCAAAAGCTTCGGCGACAAGCTTCTATTCGAGAACCTTTCCTTTGCCCTTCCGCGCGGTGGAATTGTCGGCGTGATCGGGCCGAACGGCGCAGGAAAGACAACACTGTTCAGGATGATTGTCGGCACAGAGAAGCCAGACGGTGGAGCCATGAAGATAGGCGACACCGTTCAACTCGCATACGTTGACCAGGATCGCGAGTTGGATAGCTCGAAGAGTGTCTATGACGAAGTGAGCGGTGGACTGGACATGATCCAGGTTGGCAAGCGCGAAATAAATGCGCGAGGTTACCTGAGCTCGTTCAACTTCAAGGGCGCAGACCAGCAAAAAAATGTTGGAAAGTTGTCGGGGGGCGAGAGAAACCGCCTACACCTGGCAAAGCTTCTCAAGAGCGGTGGGAATCTCCTGCTCCTCGATGAACCGACCAACGATCTCGACGTTGATACGCTCCGCGCACTTGAAGAGGCTCTCCTGGATTTCAGCGGCTGCGCGGTAGTTATCTCACACGACCGTTGGTTTCTCGATCGCATCGCGACCCACATTCTGGCATTCGAAGGTGATTCCGAAGCCGTCTGGTTCGAGGGGAACTATCAGGCGTACCGCGAGGATCTCAAGAAGCGTAAGGGCGTCGATGCCGATCAGCCGCACAGAATCGCCTATAAAAAACTGGTCCGGTAAGGCCTGGCTCGTGACCCCGCCTGTTTCGCAGCCTATCCCTATTTCTTTTCGGGTGGAAGACCCCACGCCTTCACCACCGCTTCGCCCATGTGGGCCATCGCCAGCTCGGCTTCATGGTCAACAACCCAGCGCTGGTCCACGTTTTTCTGCGTGAGCACGCACGCCACAACGCGATTGCGAAGGTAAAAGAGAGAACACTCGGTTCTAATCTCATTGCCTTCACCATCCTTGTGCGCGGCGCGAACGCCGCCCGCATAACGCTGGAGCATTCTGTCCATCGTGTTGTTTTCCAGGAGTGCCAGCATCGCTGAATCGGCCTCTGGACTGACAGCCTTTCCACGCGCGAGGAGCTCGAACAACCGCGCCATCTCATTAGGCGTCGTAACGCCGAGCCCGTATTTGACGGAGCTGTCCATCGCAATACTGGAGCTGCGCAGGAATGACTTGGAGTGAACACGCGTCTGCTTCAGGCCGAGCGAATCCATCTTGTCCCATACGCGCCGGATGATGATCCGGTCAAGCAGCAGATTCGTTGCGGTGTTATCACTGATCGTGATCATTAGCGCGGCCGCATCGTTCACAGTCAGCCCGAGACCGTTGTGCAGGTACTGAAGCACGCCTGATCCAGGAACCTGGTCGATCTTCAGCATGCTGATAGGATCATCCAGTGAAATCATCCTACGGCGCACCAAGTCGTACACGGTCACTAGAATCGGAACCTTTATCAGACTTGCGGTCGGAAACTTTTCATCGCCTCGGAGAGAAAGCTTGTCTCCGTTCTCAATGTCGATAATGCTGTAGCCTACCGTGCCGTGATGCGCCGCCGCGATGGAGTCGAGTGTGCGGTGAAGCCCGGCAGTGTCAGCATGAATGAATGGTGCCGGCTTAGGAGTTATTGAAGGCTGGGCGCATGCAATTGTGGGCGCGACCAGCAGCGCAAAAAAGAGCTTTTTATCCAAAGTTCGCATCAGTTGTTTTCCAGAACGAGACACGCAGAATACTCCGGGTTTCAGGAACATGGGTCAATCCCAGCATCGCGGACCCAGGCAATACTATAGTATACGAATCGCTAGACCGCTTTTTGCCATGGCTAACACCAGGAAACCTTCATTAGTGAGTTGGGGGAACGCATGAACAGTGGCCTTACCAGTCGTCGGATAGTGGGGTGCATGGCACTCGCAGGATTAAGTGCTTGTAAAAAAACAGGCGATGCGTCTTCAGGAGCGGGGCGGCTGGACGCGCCATCGGCCGCTGCGGCAACCGCGGGTACCGAGAACAGTGGAACGGTCGGCGGGCTGACCGATGCCAACATTTTCTACTTGCTGGATGCAACAAACATGGGCGACAGTACCAAGGGAGTTCTCGCGTCAACAAAGGGAACCAGCGCAGAAGTGCGTGACTTTGCGAAAATGATGGTCCGCGACCACCACACACTCCTGCAGCAGGGTCAGGACCTGGCAAAACGCCTCGGGGTGCAGGCGGTACCGACGTCAGACGGCCTTTCTGTGAAACTCGACAGCGCACTGTCAAAGCTCAATGCCGCGGCCAAAGGCCGGGATTTCGACAAGGCATACATAGACCACGAGGTTGCATCCCATCGTGAACTTCTGACCAATATGGTTTTCGCCATGGGTGTGACACACAATTCCGAGATCAAGAACCTGATCCAGAATGGCGCACCGGTTGTCCAGGCGCATCTGGACAAGGCGGAATCCATCCAGAAAAACCTTCAGAAATAATTTGCCGCAGCCCTGCTTCTCCCGAAAGTCAGTAGCATCGCTGTAAATTCCGAGTTCCTCGCAAACCCCCGCATGTCGGGAACAGGAACTCCAGATGCCAAAATCCTTCGTTATTAAAAGCGCGGCAGCCTTCGCGCTTCTCTTGCTTCCCGCTTCGCTGATGTCGCAGCGGCGCGCAACTGTCCCGAAAGGAGACGCAACTCGAACGGTCGTGACTCAGGCCAGCTTCGATTCGCTTCTCCTCGGCGAGTTTGCATGGCGTCCCCTTGGTCCCGCGATTACCAGCGGACGAATCGTAGACTTCGCGGTTCCTGAGGGTCCCGCAGACCGAATTTCTCGGCCTGGCCAGCTGATATACGCAGCCTCAGCATCCGGCGGAGTGTGGCGCACTGTTAACGAAGGGACTACCTGGGAGCCAATCTTTGACAAGTATGGAAGCAGCTCCATTGGTGATATCGCCGTGGCGCCCTCGAATCCAGACATCGTGTGGGTCGGAACGGGAGAGTCCAACAATCAGCGCAGCTCGTCATGGGGCGATGGTGTTTACAAGTCAGAGAACGGCGGTAAGACCTGGACGCACATGGGCCTGCGAACGTCGCAGCACATCGGCCGGGTAATCGTTCATCCCACGAAACCGAATGTTGTGTTCGTCGCATCTGTGGGTCCACTCTGGGCGGACGGAGGAGAGCGAGGGCTTTACAAGACAATTGACGGTGGGAAAACCTGGAAAGCGGTCATCAAGATCAGCGCACACACAGGCGTCACGGATGTGATTATGGATCCGAGCAACCCGGACGTGATGTACGCTGCCGCATTTCAACGTCAGCGCAAAGCGTACAGTTTCGTTGGAGGCGGACCTGAAAGCGCTATCTACAAATCCACTGACGGCGGGGAGAGCTGGACGAAGCTTACCGAAGGTCTTCCAAAGGTTGATGTTGGCCGCATCGGATTGGATGTAAGCAGGTCCCGTCCTGGAACCGTGTACGCAACAATGGAGAACAACGGCGCGGAGATATATCGCTCCGATGATTACGGTGCGAGCTGGCGCAAGATGGGAAATGCGCGCTCCTATCCCTGGTACATGGGGCAGATCCGCGTGGATCCGCGAAATCCCGATCGCGTATACCATATGGGAGTGCAGCTGCAGGTGTCTGAAGACGGTGGCCGCACTTTCCGAAACACCGGCAGCTCGGCCCACTCCGATCACCACGCACTATGGATCGATCCAACTGACTCCGATCATTTTGTAAATGGAAACGATGGAGGTGTTTATGTCAGCCGCGATCGCGGTCAGACGATGGACTGGTCGCCGAATCTTCCCGTAAGTCAGTACTACGCAATCGCAACCGACATGCGTGAGCCATTCTACTACGTGTATGGCGGACTGCAGGACAACGGGAGCTGGGCGGTACCGAGCCGTACGCGAAATGAACAGGGTATCACCAACAACGACTGGTATCGCACTACTGGCGGTGACGGATTCCAGGCAGCGATCGACCCGACCGACCCGAACGTGGTTTATGGAGAATCCCAGGGAGGCGACATCCTTAGATACGATGTCCGCACTGGCGAACGGAAAACGATCAAGCCACAACCTGCTTTCGGTGAAAAGCCATTTCGCTGGAACTGGAGTTCTCCACTTCTTGTTTCACCGCACGACCATAACACGGTTTATTTCGGCGCCAACATGCTTTTCAAGAGCACGTCGCGCGGAGATGAGTGGGAGCGCCTCGGCGGGGATCTCACGCGGCACCTGAATCGTGACTCGCTCCCGCTCATGGGAAAGCTGTGGCCGAAGACAGCAGTCGCTCGTCACGCAGGAGTCGCCGATTTCGGAAACATCAGCACGATCGATGAATCTCCGCTTCGCAAAGGGCTGCTCATAGTTGGAACAGATGATGGGCTCGTCCAGATTTCCAGGGATGACGGAAAGACGTGGGAGAAAGTTTCTTCTTTCCCTGGCGTACCGAACATGACTTACGTGAGTCGCGTGGTCGCCTCGAAGCATAGTGAAGGAACCGTGTACGTCACACTTGACGGTCATCGCAGCAACGACTTCAAGCCTTACATCCTAAAGAGCACGGACTACGGCAAGACATGGACATCGATTGCCGGAAATCTTCCGGTGAACGGGTCTGTGCAGGTAATTCGCGAGCATCCGCGCACTGCCACACTCCTGTTTGCTGGAACGGAGTTCGGTGCTTTTTACTCGAGCAACGGAGGCACAAGCTGGTCGAAGCTGCCAAATAATCTTCCAACGGTTGCCGTCCACGACATCGTGATTCATCCGCGTGAAAACGATCTTGTAATTGGAACTCACGGTCGCGGGATCTACATACTTGACGACATTACTCCGCTGGAAAAAATGGCCGAGGCATCCGCGGCCGGTCCAGCATATCTCTTCCCGGCGAAGGCAGTCACTCTATATAACGAAAACGGTTCGTTCCCCGGTGGACGAGGGGCGGCGGCGGAAGGTGAACGGACATTCAGCGCACCGAATCCGGCGTTTGGAAGCGCGCTCACCTACTACATCCGTGATTCGGTTCCCAAAGCTCAGCTGGTCACGCTCGCCATATACGACTCCACCGGAGCGAAGATTCGCGACCTAACGGCGAATGCAAAGCAGGGAATGCATCGGCTAACGTGGGATCTGCGCCTCGCTCCACCGTATTCGGCGCAGCGTGGAACGCCAGTTTCCCGGCAGCCGCGTGGCTCGTTCGTATTGCCAGGCAGATACACTGCGAAACTTTCAATTGGCGGTCGCAATACTGCAGCTTCCACACTCCGGGAAACGGCGATAGAAGTTCGCCCTGATCCACTCGTCACACTTTCACCTGCGGAATACACTGCCCTACATGCTATGCGCATTCGCGCGGGGCAAGCTCAGGCAAACTTGCAGGCGGCCGTGAGATCTGCCGAGCAGATAAAGCAGCAGGTAGGTGAAGCGCGAACGGCGATTCGGAATTCTACGGGCGGAGAATCACTTTCGGGTGAAGGCACCGCAATCGAGCGGGAAGTGGATGACATTCTTGCGAAACTTCGGGGACATCAGGATAGCACAGGGAGCAGCGGAGACGCAGATGACAAGACGCGCGCGGAGCCATCCATCCAGGACCGCATCGACGCAGTTGCCGGAGACATCAGCGGGGTGACATCGCCCGCCACCAAGTTGCAGCGTGAAACGCTGACGCTTGCGATTGCGGATCTGCAGCGGGAGTCGGCGAAGCTGAATTCAGTAATAAATACGCGCATCCCGGCTTTCTTCCAGAAGCTTGATGCAGCCGGTGTCCCCTGGAGCCTGGGAAGGCCGGTTCAGATTATTAAATAAATGGCGCGAGCTCGTCGGAGGACTGAATGCAGCCTGCGCTTTCGTTTGCGGCATTGTTCACGGCGCGCGAGACGGCATACATCTGAAGGTCGTCTTTCGGGTACGGACGAAGCAGCGGTAGAAGATCGTCGCTGCATTCGTTCGAACTCATCCACCGGACGGAGTCGTCGAAGTTGAGAATCACCGGCATCCTGTCATGGATGTGAGCCGTCGAACTGCTCGCCTCTGTAGTGATAATTGTGCATGACTCGATCGGCGCCTGACCTTTCTCCCAGCGACCCCATAACCCAGCGAACACAAATGGTCTGCGATCGGCCATCTGGAACCGGTACGGTGTTTTTCCTCCGGCTGTTCTTGCCCACTCGTAGTATCCATCTGCGATGATGAGGCAGCGACCCGAGTGCAGCGCGTCCCGGAAGGACGGTTTTTCAGCAATAGACTCGGCTCGTGCATTAATCATCCTGGAGCCGGCAGAAGAATCGTTAGCCCAGGATGGAATAAAGCCCCAGCGGAGTGCGCGAGATTGAAGTTTTCCGTCACCCGATCGGAGAATTGCCCATTGGTCTTGTGACGGAGCGATGTTGTAGCGGGGTCTATACCCGACGAGACGAGGGGAAAGTCCGTGAGATTCGAGCAGCTTTTGGGGTTCTTCGAAGAGCGAGGATCGTCCACACATTGGTCTTAAGCTATTACATGGCAGAATAAGGTATGGTTGGTGGCCCCAGGGTGGTGATAACCACTACATGTGTAACATATCGTACGTATAGAATCGCCCGAAAAAAAGATTTGTTTACCGGAAAAAACGACCATAATTTGGCGGAAATGTCCCCAGCAGAAATCCAACGCCACGAACACGAGAAGCGTTCAGAAATGAGGGCTGCCGTATCGGCCAGGCTGAAGCGGGTGTGCGACGGAATGGATCAGGAATCTTTTGAATCGCTTGTCGTGCAGATTGCCGACTTCAAGATCAAATGGGGTGAGACGTTGATGTATGACAATCCCCCAGCTCTGGGAGCCTGGATGTTCGGCCGCGAAAAAGGCGACGGTAAGAAGTAGTCGCCTTCTTTGCGGAACGGGTACATTAGGGAATACCCGCCCAAATATCTGCCAATGGATCTGCTTTACACATATCTGAGGAAGTACTGGAAGCTCGTACTTCTCGCGCTGGTTCTTGCCACCACAAACCAGGTCTTTTCACTTCTCGATCCGCTGATCTTCCGGCATGTGATCGACCAGTACGCCACCAAGTACAAGGACTATACGACATCGCAGTTCTTCCGCGGCGTCTCGGTGTTGCTGGGCATGGCGGTCGGTGTCGCCTTCGTTTCACGGGTCGCCAAGAATTTTCAGGATTATTTCGTGAATGTCATCGTCCAGCGTGTGGGCGCGGAAATGTATTCCGACGGAATTCGCCACTCGCTTGAGCTCCCCTATTCCGTTTTCGAGGACCAACGCAGCGGTGAGACGCTTGGCCGTCTCCAGAAAATGCGGTCGGATGTCGAGAAATTCATTGCACTCTCGATCAACATGCTTTTCACCACGCTGGTTGGGGTGGTCTTCGTGATGGTGTACGCGTTCAGCGTTCACTGGGTGATTGCCCCAATGTTTCTGCTGACTGTGCCTCTTCTCGGCATACTCAGCTCGGTGCTCAGCAAGCGAATCAAAAAAATCCAGAAAGTGATCGTCGCTGAGACTACCGCGCTGGCGGGAAGCACGACTGAATCACTGCGCAACATCGAGCTTGTGAAGAGCCTTGGACTTGCCGACCAGGAAGTCAACCGCCTGAACGCGACAACCGAGAAGATTCTCAAGCTGGAACTGAAGAAGGTCCGCTACCTGCGGAGCCTCAGTTTTATCCAGGGCACAGTCGTAAACCTGCTTCGTACCAGCATCCTGTTCCTGATGCTGTACCTGATTTTCGCGCAGAAGATTACCGTCGGTCAGTTCTTCTCTCTCTTGATTTATTCCTTCTTCATTTTTGGTCCGCTACAGGAGCTGGGGAACATCATCAACACGTTCCGGGAGACCGAAGTCTCGCTGCAGAATTTCCGCGATATTCTCAATACGCCAAAAGATCCGAAGCCAGTTTCACCGAAGCCAATCGGAAACATCGACAGCCTCACGTTCGAAAGCGTCAGCTTCCAGCATCAATCCGGAAGTACACCAGCGCTGAGCGACATCTCGTTCAAGGTGGCACGCGGCGACACGATCGCATTCGTAGGACCGTCCGGTGCGGGGAAGACGACGCTCGTGAAGCTCCTGGTTGGACTATACCAGCCGAAGTCCGGTGAAATCTTGTACAATGGAATTCCTGCTTCTGAAATAGATCTCGACAAGCTGCGTGAACGAATCGGCTTCGTGACCCAGGACACGCAGCTCTTTTCCGGCACCATTCGCGAGAACCTGAAATTCGTGGCTCCGAACGCAACGGACGAGGAGTGCCTTGAGGTCTTGCACAAGTCGGCAGCGACCAGCTTGCTTGCGCGAGCCGACGAGGGACTCGATACAGTTATCGGTGAGGGTGGCGTGAAGGTTTCCGGAGGCGAAAAGCAGCGGCTCTCAATTGCGCGCGCTCTGCTTCGCGATCCTGATCTCATTGTATTCGATGAAGCAACATCCTCCCTGGATTCACTGACCGAAGAAGAAATCAGCCGGACCATGCGCGATGTCGCGAACTCCCGCCATGTAATCAGTATTCTCATCGCACACCGGCTGTCCACAGTCATGCATGCAAGCAGTATTTTCGTGCTTGAGCGCGGCCGGATTGTGGAGGCCGGAAAGCACGAAGAGCTCCTCGACAAGATGGGGCTTTACTACGCCATGTGGCGGCAGCAGGTTGGAGAGCGCAGGCCGATTAACGCGCCGCCTCTTAAGCAGGCCGGAAAGATGGAGCCCGCACTCTCATCGTAACCCGCCTAACAATGGTTACCGCCATCCGGCAATCAAACTATTGGTACTGGATGTAGACCGGCTTGGGTGTTAGGAGCAGCACTTCTGCCGGAGTAAGGATCGGCTCGCCGCTTTTGGTGTCGTTGTGATAGAAAATCTTGAACCCGGTATACTGCACCGGTTCTGCGGCGACATAGTCGCGATATGAATCGTACTTGAGCCAGGGCGCACCCCATCCGTCCATGTCAATTACAACCTGAACCCGCGGATCGAGCTTGATGGCTTTGTAGTTGGTGATCATTGGCCGCGTGAAGCGATGAACAACCAGGACCTTCGGGGGGAGATGGTTTGCCGTTACCAGCTTTGCCAGATAGTCGATTGCAAAGTTGATATCGGCGGCGCTCATCGTTCCGATTTTCTTTCCCGGCGGATCTCCGAACTTCATAGAAAATTCCGGGTCAAGGCCTAGGTGGACATCAGGACGCTTGAGAAATTGCTCGAGCCGCGGAACTTCTTCGCTGACAGTGCTCTTGCCAACCTGCAGATCCACGAAAGTCAGAGCGGTCCTGCTGTGCGCGAGATTGTAAATCTTTTCCAGGAGCGTATCTGCCATGCGCAGCTTGTATTTCCCATCCCGTCCTGGCGCTCCCTGTGCCACAACCGCAATCACGTGAAGCGCCTGGATCGTCCGCACTGATGGATCGGATTTGCGCCATTCCTCAGTCGTCCGATCCAGCTTAGCGAGCATCTCTTTTTCAGAATACTCGCCGAGCACGCCCATTTTCTTCGAGAGCGGATTGCCGTAAAACGCGATAATTCGCGAGCCCGGGAATATCGAGCCGGGCAGGGGCGCGGGACCTTTAACGGGCCAGCGAGTGTCCTTCATCCCCGCCCTGATCGCAGATACAAGTGCGAGGCTGTCTTTCTTGCTCCGCCCCTTGACCGATATTCCAACGGGAATGGCGACCTTGATCGAATCCCCGCCCAGAGCGGAGGTCGAGCTCACGGCGGCAGGTGAAGTTGTGGTGTCATTACGAGCAGGTGCTTGCGCACCCGCTTCGGAGACTACACCAGCCGACGCAGATGCCTGGTCGCTTGGAGTTGGTTTAGCATCATTGGTTGCGCAGGCAGTGGCAATCGCCACAAAAAAAGCAGCAAGTATTCTGTTCATTTCAAGTATAGGTCAATCGATTTGGGTTTCGGCAGAAACGTAATCTGGGGCGGAAGGTCAGCGACGCCACAAAAAGCAATTCGCTTGCCGAGAGAGCTGTTACTGCGCCTTCTCCTAAACGGATGTGTGCAAGTAGCTACTTGCACGCAGGCTGACATGTGCCTAGGTTTGGCGAAATGGACACTAGAGATCAAATACTCGCAGCTGCGACGACGGTTTTTGCGCAGCACGGTTTCAGGGGATCAACCACTCGCCGAATCGCAGATGCTGCGGGGGTGAACGAGGTAACGCTTTTCCGCTACTTCGGATCCAAGGATGCGCTTCTCGAAGAAGCAGTTCGCCTGGATTCAACGGTTCCTCTTGGTGGGCTTCTCCCAGAAGATCCCGTTAATCCCGAAGTCGAGCTTACAAGCTGGGCCGAGGCGGTTCGCGAGCACATGCACTCGCGGCGATCGCTAATACGGAAGTGTATGGGCGAGATGGAAGAGCGTCCCGAAATGATGCTGTGCGCGAAGCAGGCGCCTGTGCGCGCAACAAGCAATTTGTGCAAGTATTTCGAGAAACTGAAACTGCACGGATTTACCAAAAATGAAGGCGACCCAATGGTCGCGGCCGCGATGCTGATGGGAACCATTTTCCATGACGCGATGGGCAGGGAAATGATGCCGGAAGCGATGCCGAAGCCGGTAAGCAAGGCAGTCCCCCAATACGTTCGGCTCCTGCTGAACGGTCTTGGCGTCCATAGGAAATCCAACAAATCATGATGACTCAATTCAGAACTTCGGCAAAAGTCCGAATCATAGGTTTGACCGCCTTGTATATAGTAGTGTCGGCGAGCCGGGTATCAGCGCAGGGTGTCCAGTCTACCGGTACGCCGCCGACACCTATGGCTCTTTCGCTCGACGATGCGATTCGTCTCGGGGAATCCAGAAGCGAAGGCGTTCAGATTGCGCGCGCAGGATTGCAGCGATCTACCGGCCAGCAATATCAGGCGCGCAGCCAGTTCCTTCCGCAGATATACGGATCGGGCGGCTACACTCGCACGCTCCGCTCACAGTTTCAGGGTGCGTTCGGTAGTAGGGCTGCGGTAGACACAACAAAGCCGAAAGCGCCGGCCACACCTTGCGATCAATACCTGCGCGACGCGACGGCGACAACCGCGGAACGACTAGCCGGACTTGAGCTCGCATCCCGATGCGCATCTGGCAATAATCCGTTCTCGTCGCTGAGCAGTCTGCCCTTCGGACAGGAGCATCAGTACAACCTGGGACTTTCCTTTTCGCAGAATCTCTTTGCAGGCGGAAGGATTGCCGCACAGAATGCGATTGCGAACGCCGGGCACCGCAGCGCCGAAATCGAGCTGTCAGCACAGCGGGCGCAAACGATCCTGGACATCACACAGGCATACTACGATGCAGCGCTGTCGGACAGGCTGGCGGCAATTGCCGAATCATCCTTTGCGCAAAC
>JBKJPM010000050.1:0-5033 GCA_046595175.1 Gemmatimonadaceae bacterium | reverse complement strand
GACATCGGCATTCCCCTGCGTGGGGTCGCGCAAGGTGACCGTATCGCCGCGAGCCACTACAATGTGAGTCGAGTCGTTGTAGATGAGGGTGTCGCCAACCAGGAGTGCCGTTCCCCGTTGAACCGCGGCAGGTCTGCCAATCAGGTACAGAGTTTTTGACGTGGCGGTAAAGCTTACGGAATCGCCCTGATACCGGGTGCTCTGGTATCCTTCACGGGTGAGGAGACGCTGAAGTGTCGAATCCGGGTCCGCCCATTTGATCAGGTCCTTTACCTTCGAGCTGTCCTTCTTCGACGTATCACTTTGCACCGTTTCCCGGCGCTGCGTTACCACAGGAGGCCTGCTCACTTGTGCGCGCAGAATTACCGGGCTTACGCACGTCAGCAATCCTGCGAGTGCAGCCACATAACCGGGTCTCAAGCCAGTAATCCGCGCGGCGCAGAGTCGTCGTCCGCCGGCGTTTCTGCTTCGGCGGCCTTCGCGCGCTTTTGCTTCCTGCGGAATACCAACCGCGAGGCAACGACGCTTGCTTCATAAAGGAAATACAGCGGTATGCTGAGCGCGAAGAGCGATGTCGGATCCGCGCCCGGAGTAATGAACGCTGCTGCAACAACACACAACACGATTGAGTGGCGGCGATACTTGGTGAGAAACATCGGAGTCACCAGACCGATCGCCGTGAGCAGAAGGATCACGATCGGGAGCTGGAAGACAATGCCGAACACGAGACACATCGTTATCGCAAAATCGAAATATTCGGTCGCGGATATCATTGGAGTCAGTGCGTCCGACTCGAATCCCAGCAGGAACTGAAGCGTAAAGGGAAGCACAACATAGAACGCGAGCGCGAGCCCAGCGAGGAAAAGGACGAGAATGGCGACCAGTATGGGGACCACGACGCGCTTCTCGTGGGAGTGCAGCGCCGGGGAAAGAAATCCCCAAAGCTGGTAGATCACAACTGGCGACGCGAGGATCAGTCCAACCACAACCGAGGCGTTCATCACAATGCTGAACGACGTGCCTGGGTGGGTATAAATCAGCTTCTGTCCGTGCAGGTAGGGCGCGATCGGCTGCTCAAGCAGACGTATCAGATCAATCTGCGACAGAAACATGAACCCGACGATGACACCCAGGAGTATCGCGCCCGCAACCCAGAACAGGCGATGCCGCAATTCCTCGAGATGATCGAGGAATGGCATTTCAGTGCTCTCATGGGCGGCGCGCATCACAGGCCTAGCGCGCGCCGGTCCTCTCGCGAGCAAGCGCCGCCTCGTCCGACGCCGGATATTTCCTGATCAAATCCTGAAAAAGCTGATCCGCAGCGCGGGCGCGACCTTCCGTCTGTGCGGCAACAGCGCGCTTGTACATCGCCGTCGCAGCCCGGGGCGCCCGGGGATATTTCGTTGTCACCTTGGCATAGGCCACGTCAGCCGCCGGTCCGTTTCCTTCCGCAGCATAAGTTTCCGCAATGTAGAACTCGGCGTCCGGAGCGAGGCTCGAAGACGGGAATTTTGCGAGCAGATCCTGGAACGCGTTCCGTGCCGCCGCGTTACTGCCCTTGAGCAACTGATCCCGTCCAATCTGGAAAATCTGGTTTGGACCGGCTGCGCCGGACGCTGCAGCAGTATCCCCCTTTGCTACGGCTAGCTGCTGGCTGCGCTCTTCAAGTGAAGCTCGAACTTCCTGGAGACGCTGTTCGCTCTGGCCAGTGAGCTCCTGAATCTGGAGCAACTGCTGCTGCATTCCTGCCATTGCAGTCTGATTTTCGGTTCGGTTCCGCGCAACGCGATCGGTGAGACGCGCGAGCGAGTCAGTGGCAGCTCTCAGCTGCACCGCGACCTGGCCTAACAGAACACGATTGACTGAGTCCGACTGCGCCTGCTCCACCCGCATCACCCGAACGTCGGTCTGCAACGACTGGAAATCAGCCTTGGATGCGAGACACGCAGTGGAAAAAAGAATTGGCGCCAATCCCAGAATGCTCTTTCTCATCGCGCTGCCGCACCAGCGATCTTGAACTCATCCCGTCGGTTTCTCGACCAGGATGTTTCGTCCTCACCACGAACTGCGGGCTCCTCTTCCCCCCGAGTCGCGATATCGATTCGGCTTCCCGCGATTCCTCGATCAACCATGAAGCGCTTGACCTCCGCCGCGCGCCGCATTCCCAGGGCGACGTTGTACTCATCGGATCCGCGATCGTCCGTATGGCCAGTAACCAGAATCCGCATGCCGAGGTCACGCCTCATGACGAGAATCTTTGCTTCGAGCACACCAACTGCTTCGGGAGTCAGGTCAGCATCATCCAGCTCGAAATAGATTGGCGCCGCAATCGTTGTCTGGACCGAACGCGTGGACTGCTGGGCGCGCATGTTCTCCTGCCGCGCTCTTTCCGACGCCGCGCGCGCCTCTTCGGCTCCGGCTATCGAGTCCAGCCGTGCGCGATCCCGCGCAGCGATTTCAGAGGCAGCCGGAACCGGAGCGGTCTTCGGCTTTTTGTGACAGGCCGACGCGGCAAGAACGACGGCGAATCCGACAAGAAGCAGCTTTCCGGTTTTCAGCATTTTTCGTTCGGGTTGGTGTCTGTTCAAGTTAAGGTGCTACACGGATAAGTGGGGACCATGCAGCCAGTCTGGCGCCAGCATTTTTCGTGAGCTGCCGAAACCGGCCCGACTGGGTGTCAAGAATCCATATCTGCTTCGAACCGCTCCGCGTCGAGCTGATCGCTATGTGGCGCGCGTCCGGTGCCCAGGACGGGCCCTCATTTTCACCGTCGCTGGTAAGCCGCCGCATTTCCTTGTCGCGAATGTTTATGACCCAGACCTGGAAATCGCCGTTTTGCTGCTCATAAGCAATGGAGCGCCCGTCCGGTGACCAGTCCGGCGCGGTACGATAAGTTCGCACAGATGGATTGTATGGCGTCATGAGCTCCACATTCGAGCCGTCCGAGTCCATCGCGTATATCTCGGGATAGCGAGCGCGCGAGGATAGAAATGCGATACGTCGGCCATCCGGGCTGAAGCTGGGCGACGCGTTGTCTCCGCGGTTATTCGCAACAGTGAGACTCGTTACCGATCCACTGGCAATGTCCGCCCGAACTATGTTCGTCCCCTGATCATTCCCGGTGGCATACACAATTCCGAATCCATCAGGCGTAAAAACTGGAGTGATGTTCAGCCCCGTCGCCGCTGACCCCAGCACACTTGCCTGCCCGGTGTGCAGGTTCGTCATCGCAATCTGGCTTCCCCGATCACTCAGCGTCGAATAAACCAGCGATACGGCATCTGGCGACCAGGCCGGCGAAAGCGAAAGTCCGGATCGCGTCACTGCCACATCATTTGCACCATCGCTGTCAACTACGCGAATTTTTCCGTCGTGAACATATGTGAGCCTCGTTTGCGCTATTCCCCTCTTTCCGGTAATCCAGCGCTCGATTTCATCGGCGATTCCGTGAATCGCCATCCGCTGGTTTCCCTCACTCAGAACGCGCGCCATTGAATCACGGAAAAAGAGGTCGCGCAGGATTGGCTCCATCGTCTTGCGCATGCTCTCGCCGCGAGCTTCGTCAAACTCACTGAGTCGCGCTCTCATCTCGGACCTTATCGTCGAATCCCGCGCAATCGAGTCGCGCACCACAAAGCGGCGATTTCTCTTGTCATTCGCATTAGCCGGGTGCTTCTTCTTGGATTCCTGCAGAAAGACTGCACGAGCCGAATCGCGGACTACTACATCATCCACTGTAAAAACTCGCCGCAGCGAATCACGCTGCTCCGAGGTTCGTATGCGCGGAACGCGCGGAACCGGGAAGTCCGCAGTCTGCAAAAGTTTCCTCGCGGTCACATCGTACAAAGCCACGCGAAAGCCAGTGGCGGTGCGCGTCGGCTGGATTATCGCGGCGGCACCAAACTTTGCAAAGAGCCCGTAGTTGTAATCGCCAGGTTTGCGAGGTGAGAGGCCCCTGAGCGTGAGAATGTCGAGTACGAGGGGACGTATTCGGTCGCTGAAGTCGAAGTCCCGCTCCAGAATGGTCCGGGTGGAGTCTCCGACCGTCGAGTCCGCCGGCATGACGACGACAGTCGGATTGGTCCCTCTCGGGTAACTCAACCCTAGTCTTACGCCGGTCTCCTGGGCGCATGCGCGATTCGAGACTGTAGCAGCTACGGCTAGGAAAAAAAATGAGGCTGCGAGCTGGCGATGCTTTTTCAACGGATAACCTTTGGGTCAAAGCTGAAGTAGACAGTGAGAGCGTCGTCCCGGAACCCTTCAGGAAGTGGACCGAAACCTCTGGAGGCTGATGCCGCTTCGATTGCGCCCTGAGCTTCCAGGTCAAAAGCGTACGATCCTGACTTTTTAAGGATTCTTACGTTGGCAACCGATCCGTCGCGCCGGATTATGAACAGAACTTCCGAGCGGAGATCCGCACTCTTGTCACGCGGATTGAAGTTCAGCGCAATCTGGCGGACGATATTGTTTAGATACCCTGGAAAGGGAAAGTCGATCCCCTCGGTTCGCACTGTTGCAACGTCACTACCCTTGTCGCCAACCGGTCCGCCGCCTGCTCTGGGACCCTCAGTCCTTTGGACAGCGGCCTTCGGGGTTTCGATTGGAGTGGATGCCGCCTTTGGTGGTTTGGCGGCAGGACGGTCTATTGGAGCCTTTCGTACCACTGGGTCAGGAACCGGCGTTGTGACTGCCGGCACTTTCGTCGCAGATGGGTCAGCTCCAACAGTTCCAATTGCACGTGCCCCTGCGGGCGCGGCGATGATGTTCACTCGATATACAGGTGGAAGCGGGGTGTGACTGGCTCCCCGCGAGATAAGCACCGCGAGCAGAATGAACGACGCATGCAGAATCGCCGACCATCCGAGCGGAATCAGAAGTCCGTTCCGACTCTGAGTGCCCGAATGCGACATCAGCGCTGCTCGTCCGGCTCCGCGACGAGTCCCACGTCGCCAACTCCGCTTGTTCGCATAACCGCAAGAACTTTTACGACAGTTCCATACGGAACGCCCTGATCTGCCCTGAGAAACACACCA
>JBKJPM010000047.1:0-9458 GCA_046595175.1 Gemmatimonadaceae bacterium | reverse complement strand
CCGCAGGAACGGATTCTTGCGGAATCCGATTCGCCCTATCTCGCACCAGTTCCAAATCGTGGCAAGCGAAACGAACCGTCCTGGGTGGGAAAAACCGTTGAGAGACTGGCAGCGGTTCGTGGAGTTACTGTCGGTGAAATGGGTGCGGCATCGGTCCGGAATGCCCGGACATTCTTTGATATGCGCGACTCAAGGGACTGCGGTTACGCGTAACGCATTTCAAAGTCTGGAACACCAAGCGAACGCCCTCGAAATCGGATATTTTCACGGTGAGCTTTTGATCCACATTCTGGAGACTGAAATGACCGTACGAAGTGTGAGCACGAAAGAAGCGCCAGCTGCTATCGGACCATATTCCCAGGGAATTGTTGCACACGGATTCCTTTTCAGCGCCGGCCAGATTCCGCTCGATCCAAAATCTGGCCAGATGATCGAAGGTGGAATTGAAGTGCAGACCGAGCGGGTCATGCAAAATCTTTCGGCTATACTGAAAGAGGCCGGCGCTGACTGGAAGGATGTCGTGAAGACCACGGTTTACCTGCATGACCTCGCCCACTTTCCGATGATAAATGACATCTACGGAAAGTGGATTGGCGAAGCCCGCCCTGCGCGCTCCACAGTTCAGGTCACAGCACTTCCACGGGGTGCTCTGGTTGAAATCGATGTCATAGCTCTCCTGCCCAACCAGAGCTGAACGCTCACTAATGTCCACATCCAAAACGCGCGAAGAGCTGTTTCGTCTTACAGCTTTCGCTCGTTGTGCCGGTTGAGCGTCAAAATTGGGTCCGGGTGACCTTTCGATGGTGCTCAAAGACATTCCACTCCAAACCGATCCGAGACTTCTCGTTGGCCGGGAATCGTTCGACGACGCGGGAGTATTTCTCGTCGCCCCCGATCTCGCGCTCGTGCAAACGGTGGATTTCTTTCCGCCTATCGTGGATGATCCCTACACCTTTGGCCAGATCGCTGCCGCCAATGCTATGAGTGACGTCTATGCGATGGGTGGGCAGCCGCTCACCGCGCTGAGCATCGTGGCGTTTCCGACTGCCGATCTTCCGCTATCGGTGCTGACGGACATCCTCCGCGGCGGTCAGGACAAAGTACACGAGGCGGGTGCTCACATTGTCGGCGGACACAGCGTCGTTGACACGGAGCTCAAATACGGACTGGCTGTCACGGGCCGTGCGCATCCGGACTTCCTGCTCACCAACAAGAACGCGAAACCGGGTGACGTCCTGGTCCTGACGAAACCGCTCGGAACAGGTGCGCTCACAACGGCCGCGAAGAAGGGAATCATTCAGGCAGATGCCTTGCGTCCGGCGATTGATGCGATGCTCACTCTGAACGGGAATGCAAGCCGAGCCGCGTTGGCAGTCGGGTCGAAATGCGCAACTGATGTAACCGGTTTCGGACTGCTCGGACACGCGCTCCACATTGCACGAGCCAGCCATGTCACGATCCACCTGGAATCTTCCCGGATTCCTGCGCTTCCGGGAGCTCTGGAGGCGATTCGTGCCGGCGCAGTGCCCGACGGATCCCGGCGAAACCGTGAATTTGTTGAGGAATTCCTTGAGTGGAACGGTGTAGCAGAAGAGATGAAGCTGCTGCTGGTAGATCCGCAGACATCGGGTGGCCTGCTCGTTGCCGTTTCTCCGGACCGTGTAAATAAATTCATTTCTCGTGTGGAAGGAGCCGTAATCGTTGGATCTGTAGCAGCATACTCCGAGGTATTTCTCAGCGTTGCGTGATGCGAATGGGGGTGGATGGGGCCTGGTGGCTTCCCCAGTCTTCAAAACTGGTGTGACCCGGCAAAGTCGGGTTTGGTGGGTTCGATTCCCACACTCTCCCGCCATCGCGTTCGCGCTGGCGTTGATCGCATTGGCGCCGCCATTCTTACCGGCGCAGAGTGTGGACAGCGCGCGAGTAGGCGTGAAGACGCAGGCGGCAGCGATTGCAGCCAAGGATCCGGCGCTCGTCCCTCCGCTCAGTCCGCGCCGCGCGTTTCTTACTTCACTCTTGCTGCCTGGTTACGCCCAGTTCCGGCTCGAGCGCCCCAACGCTGCAGCCCTTTTCGGAACTGCCGAAGTTCTTTCCATTGGCATGGCCCGGAAAGCCGCGCTCGATCTCCGGGAAGCGCGCCGCGGTGCTCGTGACAGCGTCGTCCTCACATGGCAGGTCAATCCAGCTACGGGAGCTATCCTCGTTGATTCGATTACTGGAAAGCCCAGGCCCGCGACTTTCGAACGCAACAGGAACACCCCGCAGCGAATTGCCGCCCGACGAACTCACTACGAAGATTGGATCGCCGCAATCCTTTTCAATCACCTTATTTCCGGCGCTGACGCGTACGTCGCCGCGAATCTCTGGGACTTTCCGGTGAATGTGAAGGGCGGTGTCTCCGCAATGGGCACTGCGCAAATCCTCGCAACGATTCAGTGGTAGCTGGTTCGTCGGCGCCGATAGGTGTCTTCGATTCCGGGATTGGCGGACTTACAGTAGTTCGCGAGCTGATTCGCCAGCTGCCCAATGAAAGCATTGTCTATTTCGGCGATACAGCACGGGTTCCGTACGGCCCCAAAAGTCCCGAGACAGTTCTAAGGTATAGCCGAGAGATCGCGGGATTTCTTGAGCAGCAGGGGATCAAGACACTTGTCGTCGCCTGCAACACGGCTACTGCTCACGCAGTTCCGGCCCTGCAGCAGGACATGACGATTCCCGTGATTGGGGTGATCGATCCCGGCGCTCGCGCTGCCCAGGCGGGGACGAAGTCGGGAAGTATCGGCGTCATCGGCACACACGGTACTATCAAGTCGCGAGCGTACGAAATTGCGATTCACCAGCTTATGCCAGACGCGAGAATTAGCTCCGTGGCCTGTCCGCTCTTCGTTCCGCTTGTCGAAGAAGGCTGGCTTGAGACGGAAGCCACAATGCTTATTTCCCGGGAGTACCTGACTCCGCTTCGTGACGCGCACATCGACACGCTCGTTCTCGGCTGCACTCACTATCCATTGCTGAAGCGGGCGATCGGAACGGTTGTGGGGCGGGAAGTCCGGCTGATAGACAGCGCCGAGGAAACTGCGGCCGAAACTGCGCGCGTACTGAAAAGGGAAAATCTCGCGTCTGCCGAACAGGACGGAGCGCGCTACAGGTTCATCGCGTCAGATGCGCCGGAAACATTTCTCCGGATGGGACAGCGCTTTCTAGGCTCGGCGATCGAGCGAGTTGAGACAGTTACCCTCGGCTGATCCGTCCGCTTCCCGCAGTTCAACTACAGAGTCACGAACCACGAGATACGTGGGCGCATCCAGCCACGATCCCGCATTTCCAAAAATTCCGCCAGACGGTGATCGTTCGAGCGCGGCGACGTGAGAATGGCCAAACACCAGCAGGTCCAGCGCCGGCAGGTTTGCAAGTTTCCCCATGGCGATCTGGCGCAGGCCTGCACCGCCGTCCCGTGCCCGATAGCTCCGACTCGCCCCCGAGCTTCCCATGGCGATCCGCGTTGCAGTGTCCGGATGCAGCGCGCGCAGCGCCTTGATTGCGAGGTTGTTGCGCATCACAGGGCGGATCATCCTATAGCCGCGATCTTCCTGATCCCGCAGCCCGTCGCCATGCTCGATTCGCACCGTCCACTCGCCCAGTTTCCCATCCCAGGCGTCGGTGAAATACTGCACACCAACGTCCTCGCGCAGGATTTCGCCTCCCCAGCAGTCATGATTTCCCGCAACCCAGACAATATCGATTCCGCTGTCGCGCAGGTCGGCCAGTGCCGCGATTGTCCGGAAACCGGTCCGCGGAATGACTGATTTCCATTCGAACCAGAAATCGAACAAATCCCCGTTGATAATCAGGGACTGCGCTTTACCCGGCAGGCTCTTCAGGAAGCGCAGCAGCGCTCGTTCGATCTCGCGCGGGGCAACGCCCAGATGGGCATCCGAGATGATATATGCTGGAAGGTTTGCCACACGCCAAAATACCCTTACCCGGCAACCTTTACAAACATTCCGTGCGCGGGCAATTTCGCTTGTAATGGCAGGTACCGAGCATTCCATAGAGCTGCGAGTTCGCTACGCGGAGACCGATCAAATGGGGGTCGTCTATCACGCCAACTATCTCGTCTGGTGTGAGATCGGCAGGACCGAGCTTATGCGCTCGCTCGGGGCGCCCTACACCGAGGTGGAGAAACAGGGTGTCCGCCTTGCGGTTACTGATGCGTCGCTGCGGTTTCACGCGCCGGCAAAATACGATGATCGCATCAGGATCAGCGCGTCGCTGGGAGATATCCGGTCCCGAACCATCGAATTCAAATACCTTATTACAAACGCCGATACCGGTGCGCGCCTTGTGTCCGCTTCCACAACGCTCGCTGCAATCACTCACGATGGTCGTCTCACGTCACTACCCAATCAATTGCGAGAGCTTCTCAACAATGCGTCGAAATAGCGCCTTCATTTTTGCATTTGCTGTCGTCTTTTCATCCGGTGCAGAGGGGCAGGGATCGGCGCGCTCACTCACCGATGCGCAGGTAAACCTCTGGGCACGTTTGCTTCAAATGACTGACGGCAGAAAGCTTGACACCGTTCTCGTGCGTCAGGCGATCGGGTCCACAGTTCCCGCGCTGCGCGCAAATGCCGCGCTTGCAATCGGGCAATTAGGCAGAGCGGCAGGAACGCCCGGACTTTCAATTCTGCAGGCGGCTCTATCCGACAGGGATAACAACGTTGTGTCCAACGCCGCCTACGCGATTGGTTTACTTGGTGATTCGTCCGCCGTGAGACTGCTTCGAAATCTGCTCTCACGTGCTCCCGCAATTGGAATGAACGCGGCGTGGGCACTCGGGGCGATAGGCTCGCCAGCGCGTCCTGCAATTCTCTCAGCGCTGGCTGACCAGGGCATCGACCCGCGAGTGAAGACACAGGTGCTGCTTGCATCAGCCAAGCTGAAGCCAGTGCCTGTCGCAGAGCTGCGACCATACCTGACGTCGAATAACGCTTCGTTCATATGGGCCGCATCATACGCCATAGCGCGGGCCCGGGCTGTCCCGGGTGTGCGCGATATGATAGCGCTCGCAGCGAACCACACCGTCTCATCGACATGCCGCGACTGCAATCCTGCCGAATCCGGGATTGCGTACTACAACGGCAAGGTTGCGACGCATAGAGCGCGGGCGGAAGCAGCGCGAATGCTGACAAAAACTGTTGCGGCCGATTCGCTGGGAGCACTGGCGGTTGCGGCATTGAAAACGCTCGTGAAAGACGCGCATCCGCACGTTCGCATCAACGCCGTACGCTCGCTATCCACTTACGGTGCCAGTGTAAGAGCGCAGGTGCTTGCCGCAACGAATGATCGCGATCCCAATGTGCGCATTGCCGCCGCGCAGGTTTTGGGCGGCGTGCTCGATACTGCGCAGGCTGGATGGGCAGGAGTATGGGTCCGCGACACATCGTACATGTATCGGACGAGCCTTGTCGCGTCTGCGTCGGCGCTCGGCATCCTGCTGCCCGCAGCATCGAGCTGGGAAACAAGTTCAGATTGGAGGTATCGAGCGGCGCTGGCCGGAGCTGTCGGTTCAATTCCGAATCGTGTGGCGCCCGATCCACTCGTCACCAGACTTCTTTCCGATCCTGACGCGCGCGTTCGCGCAACCGCGCTAAATGTTGCGATCCCGCGAGATACGCTGAAAGTGACGCCGGAACATCGCGCTATTGCCCTGAGAATGCTTTCCGATCCAAACGTGGACGTGCGAACAACGGCAATTGATGTCCTCAGACGGACTCCCGCGGCCGGAGATATTTCCGCGCTCCTGGCATCGTACGAAAAATCCCGGAGCGATTCTGCGAACGACGCACGATTGTCAGCCGTGCAGTACCTCGCTGAGCTCTGGAAGCGGGACAGCGTGAACTTCCCGGCAAGCGCCAAGGCTGCGCTGGGACGAATTGGGGCGCCAACGGATCCGCTTGAGCGCAGTGCAGCAGGCAATTCTGGACTGTTTTCAGGTTGGCCTGCGCTGCTTCCTCCGGTGCGTGCGCTGGCCTGGTACAAGGGAATTGTCACAGAATTGATCGCGCCCGCTCTGCGTGGACAGAGTCCGCAGCTGACACTCAATACCGTCCGCGGGCCGATCGTCCTCGAGCTCTTTGCGATCGATGCGCCTCTGACGGTGAACAACATCATCACATTGGCGAAGGCGGGATACTATAAGGGGACGCGATTCCATCGCGTCGTCCCGAATTTTGTGGCGCAGGACGGAGATCCAACTGGCACCGGAAGCGGCGGTCCAGGGTACGCCATACGTGATGAGATGAACCCGCACCGGTACGAGCGCGGCGCGCTGGGCATGGCGCTTTCGGGCCCGGACACTGGAGGCAGTCAATACTTTATCACGCACTCGCCGCAGCCCCACCTCGACGGTGGCTACACAGTCTTCGGTCACGTAATGTCGGGGTGGTCGGCACTCGACAGAATTGTTCAGGGCGACCTGATCAAGTCAGTCACCGCTCGCCAGTGAATTTACAGAGGGCAGGCTTCGCCGCGCTGATGTTCTGCGCGGCACTGACCGCGTGTGCGCGAACCAGGGTGGTGACGCCACTTCCCGGTGAATTAGCTCCAGCCGCTTCGCTTCCTCGCATCGCGCTCGAACCGGGTCACCGGCACCTGGTTTTTAACTGGGATTATGAAGACGCCGATCTAACCGGGCGCGGTGAAGGGGCTGTGAGAATTTCGGCTCCGGACAGTGCGCGTGTTGATCTCTTCCTTGGTGGTGGGTTGAGTGGAGCTGCGGCGCTGGTGGGCGACACGCTCCGTACACCCGGCATTGACCTCATCAAGCGTTATCTTCCGCCGCCGGCGATGCTCTGGGCTGGGCTCGGACGGCTCACGATTCCAGCCCTCCCCGACACGATTGTGCGCTCGGAAGGAGATGTGATTCGTGCCGACATCGGGCGTCCTGTGTCATGGCGCGTGACGGTTAAGAACGGTCAGCTGATTCGTCTAGACAGAATCAATTCGGGCCGGATCATCGAATGGGTTACGCGTGACAGTACCGGCAGTCTTGAATATCAGGTACCCGCGGCGCGCAGAAGGCTTACCATTAAGGTGACTCAGACACGAAAGGTAGGGGGATTTGATCCGTCGATTTTTACTTTTTAGCGCACTGATTCTCTCGAGCTGCATGCCCTATGGGTTTGCGGGGGGAGGGCTGCCCGCGCACATCCGGACAATCGCAGTGCTGCCATTTGAAAATCAGACTGCGACTCCCGAGCTTCAGCGCGAGGTTTTCGACGTGCTCCGCGCCCAGCTTTACCGTCGTCTTGGTTTGCGCGATGCGACGGAGGCGAAAGCAAATGCCCTGGTTCGCGGCACAATACAGCGGTATGAAACGGACGTGCCCATTGGCTACAGCGCCGACAATGCTTCCACGACTACAGCCCGACGAATGCTTCAGATCTCAGTCGACGTGGAACTCGTGGACCAGGTGAGCGGAAAGACTCTCTGGCAGCGTAAGGGTCTGATTGCGCAGGGCCAATACGAAGAACGCGGGGAAGCACAGGGACGTCAGAAAGCGATCGACCGGATCGTAAACGACATCGTTCAAGGGGCGCAGTCGCAATGGTAGGACGTCGTGGCGTGAGCGCGACAGGCTGCCTCATATACCTGCTTCTCATTGGGGGCGGCGTGTATTTCGGAAGCGCCTTTGCCAGTGCGTATCTCGACTACTACCGCTTCAAGGACGCGATGAAGCAGGAAGCTCAATTTTCGCTTCAGCACTCTGATGTTGAAATCCAATCCCGCTTGAAAATATTTGCCGACTCGCTCGGGCTTCCACGGAGCGCGAGTGTCGTTCGTGTCAATCGAGGTAAAGGACGCGTGACGATAGTGGGCAGCTACCTGCAAGCCGTGCCTGTCCCCCTCTTCGGTCCGCGAAAGGTCAGGTTTAATCCGACAGCCGAGGCAAAATTCTGACCATTCGTGATCCTGCTTCAAAGGTTTCTGCGCTAAGCGATCTGGTGGCATGGCGCGCGCAGCAGACGGGACCGGTGGCGTTCACAAATGGTGTGTTCGATCTGCTTCATCCCGGACATATCGATCTCCTCACCAAGGCTCGGCGATTGGGAACCGCGCTTGTGGTTGGCGTCAATACTGATGCGTCCGTCAAGCGGCTGAAAGGAGAGACTCGGCCGGTGCGGAGCGAAGCGGAACGCGCATATGTTCTCGCCGGACTGGAGGCTGTCGACCGGATAGTGCTGTTCGATGAGGATACGCCACTCGATCTTATCATGGCCATTCGCCCGGACATCATAGCGAAAGGGGGCGACTACTCCGTGGATACAATTGTCGGGGCAAGGGAAGTGCAGGGCTGGGGCGGGCGCGTGGAGGTCATACCGCTTACTCCAGGACATTCCACAACATCAATCATTCAGAGACTTCGTGATTCAAAATAAACCTCGTGAAAATAGAACCGCGGCATCCATGCGTCCCGTTTCAATCGAGAGAAACGTTGCGCCATACGCAGAAGGATCATGCCTCATTTCTTTCGGGACCACCAAGGTGCTTTGTACTGCCTCGGTTGACGAAGGAGTTCCAGGGTGGCGTCGCGGCTCAGGGCAGGGCTGGCTGACAGCGGAGTACGCGATGCTTCCGCGCGCCACACGGACCCGGAATTCCCGTGAGCGATCACAGCTTGGTGGTCGCACGCAGGAAATTCAGCGGCTAATCGGCCGAAGCATGCGCGCGATGCTGGACGATTTTAACTTTGGCGAGTTCACCGTCAAGATCGATTGCGACGTACTTGTTGCCGATGGCGGAACGCGTACTGCCGCAATCACCGGTGCTGCGGTTGCAGTTGCCGACGCGTTCGACTGGCTTGTACATCAGGGAAAAATTCCGGTGACGCCGGTCAAGCGGAGCGTTGCGGCCGTAAGCGTTGGGATCATTGACGGAGAGCCGCGAATAGACCTGGACTATGAGGAGGACGTGCGGGCGGAAGTGGACATGAACGTCGTCATGGCTTCGGCCAAGAGTTTCGTCGAAGTGCAGGGAACGGGAGAGCATGGAACTTTTGATCGCAGCCAGCTGAATCTCCTGCTGGACCTAGCCGTTGCGGGAATACGCGATCTCGATGGCATCCAGCGCAAGGCACTCAGCGTGTGACGATTGAGCGGATTGTAATTGCAACCCGAAGTGAGGGAAAAATGTCCGAGCTGCGCGAAATGTTCGCTCAGGCATCGCTTGCGGTCACGGATCCCAACGAGCTCGGAATACCGGAAAGTCCCGTCGAGAATGAACTTGAGAAGTTTGATACCTTCGAGGCCAATGCGCTGGCGAAGGCCAGGTACTTCATGATGAAGAGCGGCGGACTTCCAACTGTGGCGGACGATTCAGGGCTCATCGTGGACGCTCTCGATGGACGGCCCGGAGTGAAGAGCAAGCGCTGGTCGGGCCGTTCCGATTTAAGCGGG
>JBKJPM010000044.1:0-2867 GCA_046595175.1 Gemmatimonadaceae bacterium | reverse complement strand
GCGGGACATCCCGCTCCGCTTCCGGCTGGGCCTCGCTCTGCCCGTCGCTACGGTGGCCAATCGAGAGAGAAAACCGGCCTTTTTCCTGACAGCTGGCAGTTCTTTTTAGGCCCGGATTCTCCTAGATTCATTTTACGGTCTCCTCGGCGTTTTTTCCTCGTGGAGACCATTTATTTCGACAGTTTCGCGGACGTGTTTGGAGGCAAAGGGATTTTGGTCCTCCGTTCAAGTCGCGGCCAGCTTGAAGCCAGTTGGAACTCAAATTCCGGAGATTTCGTTACCGCGTCAAATGCAAATCGTTGATATGATTGGTGTTGCGGCTTCGGGATCTGCTGGCGCTATTGTGTTAGTTCGCTCGGGCGCGGGAGGTCTGAGGGGATTGCTGAGCTCAGTGGAAAAAGAAAAGCGGTTTGCCGATTCGTGATGTTGATTGCTTAACTCGTTGAGATACCGGCAGTTACGAAAGCACTGGCGTGGACTCACGAAGATTCATAAAATGCTCCCCCCACGCCAAACGGTTTGGCGCGGAACGCAACCGAAATAGGTTCAATTCAACACCATTTATACCCGCGGAGAGATGTACTAATGCCGATTCCGTCCCGTCCACCGTCCCACGCTGCCGATCTTAATCAGAACGCGCGCACTGTCATCCAGAAGCGCTACCTGATTAAGGACAAGACAGGCCAGCCGGTGGAGCAGCCGGAGGACATGTTCTGGCGTGTAGCCAGCACCGTGGCCGAGGCAGACCGACGGTATGGGGCAAACGACGCGGACGTGACGGCGATGGCTACGTCTTTCTATAGTCTGATGACGCACCGCCAGTTTGAGCCGAACTCGCCGACGCTTATGAATGCCGGCCGGCCGCTCGGCCAGCTTTCCGCGTGTTTCGTACTGCCTGTCGAAGATTCACTGTCCAATGGACAGAACGGCATCTACGACACGCTGCGATCGATGGCTCTGATCCACCAGTCAGGCGGCGGCACCGGATTCGGTTTCTCCCGCCTCCGCGGCAATGGATCCATGGTCCGCTCGACGACCGGTGTTGCATCCGGCCCAATCTCCTTCATGAAGCTGTACGATGCGTCCACCGACGCCGTAAAGCAGGGCGGAACACGTCGGGGCGCGAACATGGGAATCCTCCGTGTCGATCATCCCGACATCATGGAGTTCATCGCGTGCAAGGAAGACCTCACGCAGATCACGAACTTCAATATTTCCGTTGCCGTCACCACGAGATTCATGGAAGCGGTTAAGGCCGGCACGAGCTACGACCTTGTAGATCCAGGTACCGGAAAAGTGGCGGGACAGCTCGACGCGAAAACTGTCTGGGCCAAGATGATTGACGGTGCATGGCGCACAGGTGAGCCGGGCTGCTTCTTCATTGACGAAGCGAATCGCTACAACCCCGTGCCGCACATCGGACAGTACGAGGCCACAAACCCGTGCGGAGAGCAGCCGCTCCTTGCATATGACGTCTGCAATCTCGGCTCGCTCAACGTGGGCATGTACGTCATGGATGGACGGATGGACTGGGATGCGATGGCGAGGGATATCCATTTCTCCACGCACTTCCTCGACAATATCATCGACGTCAACAAGTATCCGCTTCCTGAAATTGATGCGCTTTCCAAGAGAATCCGCCGCATCGGATTCGGGGTGATGGGCTTTGCCGACGCGCTCGTCAAGCTCGGCATTCCTTACAACTCCGAAGAAGGTATCGAGTTCGGTCGGAAGCTGCAGGAATTCGTCAACATCGAGTCAAAGAAGGAGAGTGAGCGCCTCGCGAATGAGCGCGGACCATTCCCTGAGTGGGCACGCTCCATCTGGGGACCCGATGAGACCTGCGCGCGCGACGAGCATGGCGAACGCATTCGCCCGACGCAGATGCTGCGCAACTGCAACGTGAACACGATCGCTCCGACTGGAACGATTTCCATCATTGCAGGCTGTTCGTCCGGAATTGAGCCGCTATTTGCCGTTGCGTTCATGCGTAACCAGGCGGGCGCGATGATGCCCGACGTGAACGACGAGTTTGTCTCCATCGCCAAGAAGGAAGGCTGGTACTCGGACGATCTCGTGGATCGCATCGCCAAGCAGGGACACATTCACTTCGACGAAGTGCCGGAGCGGTGGCAGAAGGTTTTTGTCACGGCGCACGATATCACGCCGGAGTGGCACGTCCGCATGCAGGCCGCCTTCCAGGAGAACTGCGATTCCGCGATCTCCAAGACGACCAACTTTCCGCACACAGCATCGCCTGAAGATGTGCGCGCCATTTACGAGTTCGCGTACGACATGAAGTGCAAGGGCGTCACCGTTTACCGCGACGGCTCACGCGACAATCAGGTTCTTTCTACAGGTGCGACTGGCAAGGCGACAGCCGAGCGCAATGGCGAAAGTGCAAGGGAAGAAGTGGGCGATCTGCACGGTACGATTGCGGAGATTCAGGCTGAAAACGATCGCCTGAAAAAGATGCTGTTCGACGCGGAAGCCGAAAATCTCCAGCGCCGCGCGAAGCGCGCCCGTCCCAACACCCTGCGCGGAAGTACGTCCCGCATGGAAACGCCACTCGGTACGATGTTCGTAAACATCACCGAGGACGATAAAGGACAGCCATTCGAAGTGTTCATCAATCTCGGAAAGGCCGGTGGATCCGCGATGGCCGATGTCGAAGCAATGGGAAGACTCATTTCGCTCGCGCTTCGCTCCGGTATTCCAATTCGTGAGATCCACCGCCAGCTGCGGGGTATCGCGTCTGATCGTGCGATCGGACTTGGACCGAACAAGGTGCTGTCGGTGCCTGATGCAATTGGCATCGCGCTCGAGAACTGGATGCGCGAGAAGCAGGGAGTGCAGCAGGATCTCCT
>JBKJPM010000049.1:0-7379 GCA_046595175.1 Gemmatimonadaceae bacterium | reverse complement strand
GTTGTTGTGGATGGAGTGGTGTCCGCACTCAAGGGCAGGCTGGAGCACAGGCCGTATCGTTCGCTCGACGACTACTTCGAGAAGTTCAGCAGGTACAGCCGATCCTGGGCGGAGCAGAATTTCGCCCGGGGGCGGCGCGTACGCGCCCTGGATTTTATTGTGCGTCCACCGCTGCGTTTTCTTTCGACCTACATCCTCAAGAATGGGTGGATGGATGGTTCGCGAGGAGCGCTCCTCGCATGTCTCTCTGCCGCGAGCGTGATGGCGAAGTATGCGCGGCTCTGGGAGATGTCGCTCCGGAGGAAGTAGCGTGCGCGTTCTGATTATTGGAAGCGCACACCCCTGGCGGATGGAACGCGCCGTCGAGCGTGCATTGCGGCGTGCGGGGCATTCCACGCTGCTCCTGGATGACCGCCGCCTCAAACGGCGGATTGGCGAGGCTCTGACTCAACGCTGGGTCAAAAAACGCGCGTCCGGGTTCGACGCTGATTTTGTCTTTCTGTCGAAATGCCGCGCGCTCGAACTCGAGACAGTGGAGAGGGTAATTGCCGGGCGCGACAATGCCATGTGGTATCACGATCCGCAGTGGCACCGTGATCTCGACCGTCCTGATATCCGGCACATCGCAGCGGTGGGTACGCTGGCGAAGACATTCTTTATTACCGGCTTTGCAGAAGAGTGGCGCGCCCACGGCCTGCGCGCACAACTGCTCCCTGCCGCAGCTGATTCTGCGATTAGTCCGAAACCGTTCAATCCGGGTTTTGCTTCAGATATAACTTTTATCGGTACCGGCTACGACCCGGAACGTGCGGGGTTTCTTCTCGAAGTGGCTAAGAGATTCAGCGTTCGGGTCTGGGGACTGGGCTGGGAGCGCTGGCAGCGGGAGTTGAACTGGGGAGGACGTCCCGTCGAGGGCCACGAATTCGAGGCGGTGTGCTCCAGCTCGAAAATCACTCTCGGGGTAAACCCCGCGCGCGCTGAGGGTGCTTCCGCCTATACGTCCGACCGCACATGGATGGTGCTTCTCGCGGGTGCTTTTCTCCTGACTCCGGGCACGGAGGGAATGAAAAGAATGCTGCGTGGCGGCGAGCACTGCGACTGGTATGACGACATCGAATCATGTCTCGGAAAGATTTCGTATTATCTCGGGAGTGAGATCGAACGAAAGCGAATTCAATTCGAAGGTGAAAGGTTTGCGCGCCAGTTCCACACTTACGACCAGCGGATCGCCAACCTTCTTGGTCACCGCGAGTTCGTGAATCCGGTTCCCGTGTGAATCACCTTTTCGTCACACAGGACTACGCGCCCGACCGCGGCGGAATGGCGCGACGGTATGTCGAGCTATGTCGCCGCTTCGGTGACGCAAGGAATTCCATGGCAGTGTCTACGGTGGGGAATGAAGGCGCCTCGGAGTTTGATGCATCCGAGGATTACGATATTGATCGGCAGCCATTCCCCTTTTCCCGCGCCAACCGGTTTGCGAACCAGGTCCGCTGGGCACATTCCCTTGTAAACGACCGTGGAAATCTGAACGTAATCCACTGCGGTAATATTCGTCCCGCTGGCTACGCAGTTCAGTGGGCCCACAGCAAACTTGGCACGCCGTATCTGCTGTACGTGAACGGTGGGGATTTACTGCGTGAGCGCGCCAAGTCAGGGAGCATGCTCAAGAGGATGGTGGCAAGACGAATTTTCTCCCATGCGTCCGGTGTGGCAGCGACCTCGAAATGGGTGGCCGGCCTGGCCACGGATGTCATGCGTGAATTAGGCGTGCGCGAACCGCCGCCGGTCGCGGCACTCGGTCTTGGGACCGATCCGGTGCATTTTTCGCCGCAGAAGAATTCGGGCGCGCTGCGCGAGCGCTGGGGAATCGGGAACGCGCCTGTCCTGCTAACAGTTGCCAGGCTTGTTCCGCACAAGGGCCAGGACACCGCACTGAAAGTTCTGGCCGAGCTGCACCGGGAATTTCCGGATCTGCGCTACGTTCTCGTTGGCGACGGACACTATGAAGGCGAGCTCCGCAGGCAGGCGGTCGAGCTTGGTGTCGCATCCCGGGTCGTATTTGCCGGAAATCTGACTGACGTCGAGCTTGCGGAAGCCTATGCTTCATCCACTGTGTATCTCGGACTATCCAGGATCGACCGTGAGATCAATGCGGAAGGATTTGGAATATCATTTCTTGAAGCGGCGGCATCTGGAATTCCTTCGGTTGCCGGCGACTCCGGCGGTGTGAGCTCCGCCGTACTCGATGCGGAAACTGGCTTCCTTGTATCTCCAAACGATGTCGCCGCTGCGGCGGCCAAGGTGCGTTTGCTGCTCACTGAATCGCTGCTCCGAACGACTATGGGAAACAGTGCACGCGCTGCCGTTGAGTCTCATTTCAACTGGGACCGCGTTGCTCGAGACACTCGCGAGTTTACGCTCTCGGTGATTCCGGTATGAACCCGCGTGTGGGCCACAAGCTAGAGATGATCGCGCTTCGATCTGTCGTCACGTTCCTGCGGATTCTTCCCTGGCGAGTTGCGACATCTTTCGGCGCCAGTCTCGGCGCTCTTGGCTATCGCCCGCTGGGAATTCGCAGGAAAGTCGTGGAGCGTCAGATTGCTGGAGCATTTCCCAACTGGCCGAAATCCGAAGTTGATCGGATCGCCTACGAGTGTTACCGGCATCTGGGCCGCTCGACGATCGAGACCGCGCTGCTCCCTTATCAGGGCGCAAAAGGGGTTCTGGCTCTTGTTGAGTCTGTCAGCGGGTGGCAGCACATGGAGACCGGCCTCGCTGCTGGGAAGGGTGTGGTCCTGGCGGCAGGACACTTCGGGAACTGGGAACTGCTTGGCTCCTACATCGCCGCGCGTGGCGTGCCCGTTGATGCAATTGTCCGCTCCATGGCGAATCCGGACTTTGATAAATATCTCAACGCCACACGCGAAGAAATCGGGATGACCGTTGTGTATGACCGCGATGCTGTTCGACGCGCGCCGAGATCCCTGAGGGAAGGGCGAGTTGTAGCATTCGTTGCCGATCAGGGCGTGTTGGGGCTTGCCTCGACATTTGTCCCGTTTTTTGGCAGGCCAGCCAAAACCCCGAGGGGCGCGGCGGTATTCGCTTTGCGATTCAATGCACCTGTAGTATTTGCTGTAGCGGTGCGAAAGCCGAACGGATTGTATCACATCTCAGTGGAGCCGGTTGAAATTGAACAATCGGGTGACCGGGATGCGGACGTGGATGGAATTGTCGCGAAGTACACGGGGATTCTGGAATCGTGGGTGCGACGGTATCCCGAGCAGTATTTTTGGCATCATCGGCGGTGGCGTCGGCAGCCACTAGACACTCCGCGGGAATTACGTGATCCGGTCGCGGACTAAAGGGGGTTGAGTATTGCTCGATAAGGCACAGCGAACGCGGTTGCTCGGGGATAATCGGGCGAGGATTGGAATATCGATCGTCGTCGTTATGTCGCTTGCCGCGATTTTCGCCCCCCTGATCGCAACCCACAGTCCGATAGACATTGACCTGAATCATTTGCTGCAGCGGCCGGGCGCGGGCCACATCCTGGGCACGGATGTGCAGGGAAGAGATATCTGGTCGCGCCTCGTCTTTGGCGCGCGCGTTTCTCTGACTGTCGGACTGATCTCCCAGGGAATCGCCCTGCTGCTCGGTGTCACACTCGGGCTTCTCGCGGGATATTACGGCGGGTGGGTGGATGAAGTGGTGATGCGGCTCGCCGATGTTACGCTCGCATTTCCGACGCTGCTTCTCTTGATCGCCATGGTGGCAGCACTCCAGCCATCCATGGGAGTTGTGTTTGCAACCATCGGAATCGTAGGTTGGGCCGGCATGGCGCGTCTGGTGCGCGGCCAGGTGCTTGTCGTCAGGCAGCTCGAGTACGTTCAGGCTATACGAGCGCTAGGCGCAGGCGATATTCGCATAATGCTGCAACATGTTTTACCAAATGTCATCGCACCTGTCGTTATTGCAGCAACGCTTGGAGTCGCGGGGGCAATCATGGCGGAAGCGGCACTCTCGTTTCTCGGACTTGGTGTTCCTCCGCCCGCACCGAGTTGGGGCTCGATGATCGCCGAGGGAAGGGATTTGGATCAGCTGCGCCACACACCGTGGACGTCGCTCTTCCCTGGCATCGCGATTGGTGCGGCGGTGCTCGGCTTCAATCTTCTCGGTGACGCCCTGCGCGATGCACTCGATCCCAAACAGCAGCGTAAGGCTCCGCGGAAGGAGACAAAAGCATGATTCGCCAGGCTCTGCTGGTCACCGCTGCGGTGATCAGTTTTGGAGAGTCCCATGGTTCTCGGGCAGAGCCGACTCCCTCGGCGCCGCCGGCCGCCGGCAGTTTCGGTTTGACAGATATTGCGAGCGGACTATCGCGTCCCGTTTATCTCACCGCCCCGGCGGGCGATCCGAGACTTTTTGTCGTCGAGAAAATTGGACGCATTCGAATCATCAAGAATGGTACGCTGTTGGCGACGCCGTTTCTGGACATCACGTCCAAGGTTGGCAGCAGTGGAAATGAGCAGGGATTATTCAGTGTCGCTTTTCACCCATCATATTCCGCCAACGGATTTCTGTTCGTCAACTATACGAACACTCGCGGCGATACCAGAATCGAGCGGTACACAGTTTCGTCAAACCCGGATCTTGTGAATGCGGCTTCCGGGAAAACGATTCTCGCTATTGACCAGCCTTTCGCGAACCACAATGGCGGGCTCAATCTCTTCGGGCCTGATGGAATGCTGTATATCGGAATGGGAGACGGCGGCAGCCGTGGTGATCCGAACCGCAATGGGCAGAACAAAAACGTGCTGCTCGGCAAATTGCTTCGGATCGATGTCGATCACGGGGATCCTTATGCAATTCCTGCTTCCAATCCTTTCGCAGCCGGCGGCGGGCGAGGAGAGATATGGGCCTATGGGCTGAGAAATCCCTGGCGTTTTGCATTCGACAAAAGTGCGAACCTCCTCTACATCGCGGATGTAGGACAAAATACCTATGAAGAGGTCAACGTTGTTGCGTCCAGTCGTGCCGGCGTGAACTACGGGTGGAATATCATGGAAGGTCCGTCCTGCTTCAATGCATTGTGGTGCAGCCAGTCTGAGCTGGAGCATCCGGTTGTCTCATTTAACCGTGATGGCGGCGTGTGCTCGGTGATTGGCGGAATGGTTTATCGCGGTACTGCTGTCCCGCAGCTGGCCGGCCATTATCTCTATGCTGACTACTGTGCCGGCTGGATTCGAAGCTTTACCTGGACCAGAAACGCTGTTGCGAATTCGACACAATGGCAGACATCCACGCACGGCATGATCACATCATTCGGCGAGGATGGGTTTGGTGAGATGTACGCGCTCTCCGAAAATGGTCACGTCTATAAAATCGTAAAGCAGTGATGGACTCGTACCGGCCGTCGGGTCTCGACCGGCTAGGTCCCGACGGCCCGGCAATCATTAGATCTGCGGTGATGGGCCTGACTTTCTCTCCACTTGGCGCAATCATCGGCGGCGTTTGGGGTGGCAAGCTGGGTGCAAGCGGCTTCGAATTGGTTTTTTTCACCATTGCCGGCGCGGTACTCGGCGCCCTCGTTGTCTACTTCCTCATGCGGACAATTCCGAATCTGGGAGGAGCAGCGATGCAGGCCACGCTCATGCCGAGCGGAAACACAACTCCGTATGAGACAGACTTCTCCTATGAATCGGCGCTCGCCATGAAAGGCAATGTTATGGGTGCTCTGGAATCCTTCGAGGAGAAGATTTCCACCGGCCATGCGGATGCGACCGTTCGTCTCAAGGCTGCTGAGATGTACCTGAGCGCCGGGAACAATGATCGTGCGCGTGAGCTGTACCGCGAAGTGCAAAGAATTCCGGGCGTGGATGCTCGTGATGATGTCGCGGCCTCCTACCGATTGATTGATCTGTACCGCGGAAAATTGAATGACCCGGGGAAGTCTCTTCCGGAATTTCGGCGGCTCATCGAGCGCTACCCCAATACCCGGATCGCACAACGGGCGCGAGATGCACTGGCGAACCTGAAAAGGGAGATGTCGTTCGAGCAGTAGGAATCAGCCCGTCAGTTTCACCAGACCGTAGTCCCGCGCACCCTTTCTTATCAGCTGATAAAAGCCCTTCAATGGCGTGCTTGAATTCATCGTCGTCGCCGCGGTTGCCCGCTCACCGTTGACATAAACACCGCCCTGCTCGATGAGCCTGCGAGCCGCACCCTTTGATGCAGCCAGGTTGAGCGCCACAAGGACATCAGCAATTCCCGTGGTCGCTGCAGCTTCGGTCGATGGAATTTCAGCCGTCAGGGTCTCAAAAACCGCGGTGGACAGACCGCGTGGATCGCTCCCTCCGAACAGGACGCCGGACGCTTCCTCTGCAATCTTTGCGTTAGAAGGTCCGTGAACACGCGTTGTTACTTCCCGCGCGAGCGCAATCTGTGAAGCGCGCTTCTCGGGCGCAGATTTCAGTTCGGCATCCAGCTGCTCGATTTCCGCACGCGACATCAGCGTGAAAAGACGCAGGTACGACGAGATATCCCGATCGTCTATGTTGATCCAGAACTGGTAGAACTTGTACGGCGACGTGAGCTTTGCATCCAGCCACACGCTTCCAGCCTCGGTCTTCCCGAACTTCGTCCCGGCCGCTGTCGAAACGAGGGGGAATGTCATCGCATGAGCCTCAGCCCCATCGGTTCTTCGAATTAGCTCCATTCCGGCAATGATATTCCCCCATTGATCGCTGCCACCTACCTGAAGCGTCGCACCCTCGCGTCTGTTCAGCTCGAGGTAGTCGAATGCCTGAAGCAGCATGTATGAGAACTCAGTGTACGAAATTCCCGATTCCATCCGGGCGCTTACAGATTCCTTCTGTAGCATGTAGTTCACCGTGAAATGCTTGCCCACGTCACGCATGAAGTCGATCGCATTCAATTCGGCAAGCCATTCTGCGTTGTTGCGCACCAGCGCGGGATTCTTGCCGGAAAAATCCAGGAAGGATTCCAGCTGCCTGCGAATGGCTTCAGCGTTGGCGCTCACGGTGAACGCTGTGTGCAGCTGACGCTCTGCGGTCTTTCCGCTGGGATCTCCAATCAACCCAGTGCCGCCGCCAACCAGGGCGATGGGCCTGTGTCCAGCGCGCTGGAGGTGTACGAGACCCATGATCGGGACGAGGCTGCCAACGTGCAGGCTGGACGCCGTCGGATCGAAACCGGCGTAAGCCGTGACCGAACCGGATTCCAGCGCCTTGGGAAGCCCCTCGGTATGCTGGAAAAGCATGCCCCGCCAACGGAGCTCGTCAAGAATGTCGAAGTTCACCTCGTTTGGCATAGCCGAGAAGATAACGCGCATTAGCTTTCTCGCAGATGCCCCAGAG
>JBKJPM010000240.1:0-4227 GCA_046595175.1 Gemmatimonadaceae bacterium | reverse complement strand
TGTGATGGAGGCTTTGTGAGCCACGATCATTCAGGAGGCGGACACAATCACCCGCCCTCGAACTTCTCGAGAGCGTTTGCCATAGGGATCATTCTCAACGTTGCATTCGTTGTAATTCCACCGCAAAAAACGTTATCGCGACTGCTGGCAGTCTGGCCGTGACGAAGAAAAAATAGTGTAAGAGTCATAAGTCACAAAGGTTTTCAATCGACCGCGCGAACAGGTAGTTTAACAAGGCCTTCCCGTTCTCGGCTTGTGTCTGGTCGATGCAGCGTGAGTACAGGCTGCTCAATGGTTTCACTGCCACTGTTTCGTGCCCCGACAAATGACACACTCCTTCGATTCCGACAAACGGGAAAGCGAGCGTCGGAAAGAGGCGCGCAAACCGAGCCGGGCCGCTGGTATTCGAGGATTCTGGAAGAGCCTCGGACCGGGCATTATTACCGGGGCCGCAGACGACGATCCCTCGGGAATCGCGACCTATTCGGTTGCCGGAGCCCAATACGGTACGGCTCTGCTCTGGACGGCGCTATTTACATGGCCGCTGATGATGGCCGTGCAGACAATGTGCGCGCGTATCGGAATGGTGACGGGGCGAGGAATCGCAGGAGCCCTGCGGAACAAGTTTCCTCGCCCTGTTCTCGTCGCGGCGGCGATTGCGCTGTTCATCGCCAATACGATCAACGTTGGTGCCGATCTTTCAGGAATGGCGGACGCGGCAGAACTCCTTACCGGAGTGAGTTCGCACTTATGGGTAATCGTACTCGGAATTGCCATAGCTGTTGCGACAATTCGCCTCCGCTACGCCGTCCTCGCGAACCTGCTTAAATGGCTCGCGCTGGTGTTAGTCGCCTACGTGATAACCGCACTTTACGTAGGGCCAACCTGGTCTGTCGTGGCGCATGACACGTTCATCCCGCGGATGCCGAAACTCGGTGGCGCCTGGGCAACCCTGGTCGCAATCCTCGGCACGACGATCTCGCCCTATCTCTTCTTCTGGCAGGCGTCTCAGGAGGTCGAAGAAGAAAAGGACCGCGGACGTCGCCGCATTGAAGATCGCATCGGCGCCGAGCCATACGAGATCACGACGCGAAAAATCGATATCACCATTGGAACGTTCTTTTCCAATGCGGCGATGTTTTTCATCATACTGACGACCGCACTGACTCTGCATCGTGCCGGGCTTACGAACCTCGAAACATCGCGACAGATCTCCGAAGCGCTTACTCCCCTTGCCGGCCGGTTCGCCTCGCTGCTCTACACAGTAGGGCTTCTTGGAACCGGAGCGCTCGCTATTCCCACCCTGGCCGGCGCGGGCGCTTACGCATTCGCTGAAATTTTCGGCTGGCGACAGGGGATGGACGAACCTTACAACCGGGCGCCAGGATTTTATGCGACCTTCGTTTTGTCGGTGGCACTGGGTATCGCAATGGACTTTGCAAACGTGAACCCGGTGTTGGCTCTCTATTGGACGGCTGTCATCAACGGGGTGCTCGCTCCGTTTCTGCTGGTCGGCATCCTGCTCGCCGCCTCCGATAGCAAGCTTATGCAGGGGCAGCCAAGTTCCGTGCTGGGTCGCAGTGTTGTGGGATTGACCGCCGTTGTGATGTTTGCGGCAGCAATTGGGATGTTCGTGTTCTGAGCTAATCGCCGAAAGCGCTGCTTTTCGCTCCGCCGTTCCACCGAAACAGGCAGTAGATGAATGCCTGGCGTGCACCAGATGGCGTAACATGGTCATCTTCTGCGGCAGCGACGAGATCAAAGCCCGCGCCAAACTCCTGGAGGAGGCTCGCCGGCGAATACCTGGATACTTCCAGTCCACTGCACTGTGTTGGACCGTCCGCTGCAAAGGTCGACATCAGCGCGTAACCGCCCGGCCTCACCGCATGCCGCACTTGCGCGACATACGCTGCGCGATCCACTTCACCAATGAGAAAATGAAAGAGAGCGCGGTCGTGCCAGATTCCGTATGTGGCGCGAGGCAGCAGCACAGTCAACACGTCAGCTTCCAGCCACTGAACTCGCGTTGCGTCAGCGCCGAGCCGCGCGCGAGCCGTTGCAATGGCCGCACCGGAAAGATCGAGAACCGTGATGTTGCTGTACGAAGCATGCAGAAGATCGTCCACCAGCACCGACGCACCGCCGCCGACATCAATAATCGGGATCGTGAAATCCGATCCAACGCGGCTTATCAGATCAAGTGAGCGTGCCGCGGACGGCTGGAACCAACTGACCTCGGCTGAGGGGTTGTTCAGATAAACAGTCTCCCAGTGTCGCTTCATATCCATTGTCATCTCGCTTCGTCAAACGGACAACAGTTTTGTCCGCACCTTCATTTCCGCCTCAATTCGGCCGCACATGATGTCGCAAAGCCTGAACACGGTTCTTTCCGCCAGCGCGTAGTAAACGAACAAACCCTCCCTGGTGCGCGACACAAACCCGAGGGAACGCAAAAGCTGCAGATGCTTGGATACGTTTGCCTGACCCAGGCCTGTCTGCTCGACGAGGTCGCTGACGGTCAACTCACCCCCGCGCAGAAGTTCAGCCCGCGTAAGTGCTAGGCGGCATCGCGGCGCTTCGTATCCTTGAAGAAGGAGTTCCCGCCATCGTTTACACGTCGTTGGGCGAGAGGAGCGGCGCCAAGCGTTCCAGCATCTCGTCGACAGGATCGCCCGCCTTGATCATTAACAGCAGATGCCGAGGCGGCTTGAGTACCGCGACGAATTCCTCGAGCGCGAGCGTGCCGATCAGGTGCGGGTTACCGGCGTTCCGCTCAAGGAACTTCGCCACCTTGCCTGCGGTGTGCGTCCGTACCGCGACCCGGTAGCCGTGGTCGGCGAGGTTGAGGGCGAGGTTCTCGCCCATCACCGCAAGCCCGATCACTCCGATGTCTGCCAGCTCCTGTGGTGCCTCTATGGATTCCATCGACGTTTCCGTTTTCGTTACTATGCTGCGGCGTGCGATGCGCCATCAACGTGTGCTCCGGGCGGGCGCGCCGCGTCGGCGGGGAATCCACCCAGGTGCCGGTATCTGAGATGGATGTAGATCAGAATGCTCAGTACCGCGGCGAAAAAGCACCAGACGGAAACGAGGGCGCGTGCGGTGAGTATGTACGCCGCGATGAAGGACGCCAGGGCCAACACTCCAAACAGATTGACGAACTTGTGGCTGGAGAAGAAGCAGCTGACACACGTCGCCGCGAGGTAGAGCACGATCACCGCCGGGAGATAAAAATGCGGCGAGTCGTATACGATGTGCCGGCCTACGACCTCGGCAACGAGAGGTCTCGCGATAATCGAGTAAAGGAGATAGAGGCCAACCGCGAGCCCGGCAATCTGGAATACCGACAGCGTCCTTTTGCGCCAGCGGGTGGCTTCCATCAAACCTACCGCGAAGGGGACGTAGATAGGCCAGAGCACGTGCGAGAATCCTGAATAGATATCGGACATCACCTGCCTGAGGACGAGAGCATCACGGCCAAATGTCAGCCAGATCACCCCTTCCGAGAGCTGCTGGATTCCAAAGAGGAGCGGAATCAGCGCAAAGGGAATTTCGGTTTTTTTCTCCGCCCGGCGAAGTGTCGCCACGCCGATGGCGGACAACGTAGTCCCGGCGACGAAGCTGGCTGTTGCTGAGAAACACATTGATGGAAATTCCCTTGTTCCTTAGGCGAGAGGTCTACGCGTGCTCGAGGTGGTGCGAACTGACTGTCCCGCAGCAGGAGCCGGCCTTATCGACAACTGGCAGAGTCGTCGCGCGTTGTTCGTGAAGTTTGTGGCGCGCGGCTTCGATGGGTTCGTCTATGCCGCAGCATGCGGCTGCCGGGCGCATGATCTCCGCAACGCCGACCTCTGACGCACGCTGGTCATCTGCGGCTACGCCGCAGCAAACATCGCGCTCGGTGACAACACCCACGACCTTGCGAGTATCCCCGTCCTCAATCACTGGCGCGCAGCCGCAGCCCGAATTGCGCATCGCTTTGGCCGCATCTGCCGCCGTGTCATTCGGGCCGCAGCATCCCGCCGCCTCGATCGGTTGCATCACATCTCCGCAACAACTCATCGTTCATCGTCTTTCATTTGAGGGAGTGTTCACGAACGTGGCGGGGCAACTGGCGCACTGTTCACGGGTTGCCCGGTTCGACGGTGCCTCCGTAAGTGGCGTTGAATTGTCTACCATCGTCAGAGCTGCACTCGTTTGAGAAGCTGGGCATTGAGCGCAACGACA
>JBKJPM010000060.1:0-6096 GCA_046595175.1 Gemmatimonadaceae bacterium | reverse complement strand
GATCCTGCTCGACGTGATGATGCCAGTAATGGACGGTTATGAAGTGGCAAGAATTGTGAAAAACAATCCCGCCACCGCCAAGATTCCCATTGTCATGGTGACGGCACTGGACGACCGAGAATCCAGGCTGCTTGGACTTAACGCGGGCGCGGATGATTTCCTCAGCAAGCCAGTCGACGGTTCCGAGCTGCGCATTCGTGTCAGAAACCACTTGCGGCTCAAGGCGTTCTCGGATTTCCTCAGCAAGTACAGTCAACAGCTTGAAACCGAAGTAAAGGCTCGCACCAATGAACTCCAGCTTTCCGAAGCCTTCCTGCGATCCATTCTGGATGCGCTCCCCATGCACATTGGAATCGTCGGACCTGAGGGTCAGATGGTGGCTGTAAATAAGGCGTGGAAGGAGTTCGAAGGGTTAAATGGCTTTTCCGGGGACAAGTTCATTGAAGGCGCAAACTACCTGGCCGTGTGCGATGGGGGCTCACTGAATTGCAAGGATGCCGCGGCCGCAGCGCGCGGTTTACGGCAGGTGATATCTGGTGAGTTGCGGGAATTCGAAATGGAATACGCATGCAATTCCAGCAGTGAAAATCGCTGGTTTTACATGAGAGCTGCTCCTTTTGGTACAACGCTCCCGACGTCCGTTGTGGTGACCCACTTCAATATCACGGAAAGGCGGCTCATGGCAGCGCAGCTGTTGCACAAGCAAAAGATGGAATCCATGGGTGAGCTCGCAGGGAGCGTGGCTCATGATTTCAATAACATCCTCACGGTAATCAGAGGCTTTAGTGACCTGCTGGTTTCCGACAATAAAATGGATGTGGAGCAGCTGCGTGACATGCGCGAGATTACCGATGCGGCCGACAGGGCGGGCAAACTTGCCGGTCAATTGCTCTCTTTCAGCCGCAAGGAGACAGTCAGTTCAGAGGTTCTCGACCTGAACGTTCGGCTTTTGAAGATACGCGGAATGCTGGATCGGTTGATTCCTGCTAATGTTGAACTTGTGTTCGCCCTGAATGAAGCTGCATTGCCGATTAACATCGATCCCACCTACCTCGATCAGGTCATAATGAACCTGGTGCTGAACGCACGCGATGCAATGGCCGGCAGCGGGGTGCTCAAGGTTCACACCTTCATGTTGTTACAAGCGACGCCAGAGTGCGACGCTAGCGGATACAACCCTCCGACGGGAAACTACGCAATACTTGAGGTTTCTGATTCCGGCATTGGGATGTGCCCGGAGACTGTTACAAGGATCTTCGAGCCCTTTTTCACCACAAAGGGTGTGGGCGAGGGAACGGGCCTCGGACTTTCAACAGTTTTCGGAATAGTGAATCAGGCCAACGGATGCATCAGGGTGGAGAGCATCCCGGGCGAGGGCACCACATTCCGCCTTTATTTTCCACTTTCGTCTGCGAATCTTTCGGGCGCGAAAACAGTCGAGCACACTACGGGTGAGCAGCCTGCGTTACGGTCACATATTCTGTTCGTTGACGACGAACCCGTCCTGCAGAAACTCGGAACCCGCATTCTCGAGCAAAAGGGGTTTAAGGTCACGGTCGCCAGCAATGGAATTGACGCGATGGCACTTTGCGCGGCATCGCCCCGCGAATTTGATCTTGCGCTTGTAGATGTGGTGATGCCGGGGATGGGAGGTGGAGCGCTTGTCGCGGAGCTGAGCGCTGCGTATCCGGCTATGAAGGTTATTATGATGTCGGGCTTCAATGACGATGACTCGCTCCGCCACTGGATAAGCGAGCGGGATACTCCGTTTATCGACAAGCCCTACTCCGCTGAAGAGCTTGTTGACAAGGTCAGGGGCGTGCTCGGCGTCGAACGCCGTGCAATGAAGCTGGTCCTCCCTGGCTCCTGACCCGCCATCGCTGGTGATATAGAATCGACACTTTTCCGATATAAAACGGGCATATCGGACAATCACCGAAGCGCAAATATTGGATCGTCCCACTTCAGAGGGGTCCAATGCGGGAAATTGCGAATGCGATCCAGAACTTCTTCGGCGAGAGCCAGGACCTGGGAGCGTATCTCGGCGCCATGGCTGCAATCGGAGTGGCTGCGATGGCGCTCATTCAAGCTGCCAAAGATGTGTTTCCACTGCGAAAGACATTTCAGCGCTGGCGACTGCGAAAATGGATGGACCAGGGCTGCCGCGAAGCCGAAGCGAGATTTGGCGCCACGCTCAAGGATTCCACGGGAGCCAACATAAATGCGAAGCGCGCATGGAAAGACCTGGTCGCGCTAAGCGTTGACGGTGACGAGAATGCGCTGCTCGACCTTTCCATCGAACAGCTATGCGGACAAATGTCGGCTGCATTCCAGATGGTGCTGGATTATCCAAAGCAGTACCGCGACCTGCTGCTGATTGCGGGGTCATATACGACACCGGCCGACATGGACGAAATTCTCAACACCGATCGCTCCACTATAGCGCGTGGAGATGGACCGCCGACCAAGGAGCAAATTCGCTGGGCCGACGCACGCAACCGCGTGACCCATCAACTGCAGCGTGCCGTGGACGGATTCCAGATTGCAACTGGATACAGGTGGACCTACTACATGAAGGTCGCGTCCTTCGTCGTGAGTGCAATACTCGCGGCCATAGCAGTGCAGACCAAGGGTGGCGGAATCTTTTCGCACATTGGAGTAATCGCTTTCACCGCCGTACTTGCCGGATTTCTGGCTCCTATCGCGCGGGACCTGGCTGCAACAATCCAGAAACTTCGTGGCGCCTGATATGGTTGGTTATAGGGTGATTTCAACCGTGGCGGGATTACTGTCACCGCCGATTCCAAAGAAACCCTCGATTTTGTAAATGCCCGGCTTCAAGAAGGCGCCAGCCAGAGCTTCACCATGCCAGGTGGATTTGAATTTCGCAATCTCACCCGGGGCCATACTTTTCACAATCGCTTGTGCCGTGCATATCTCGGTTGCCGGTCCGACGATTGTACCCGCCGCATCCCGAACCGCGAAATGGCTTGGACATGAGGTCACTGCAAAGCTCACGGTTTCATCCGAGTTGTTCGTCACGGTCACCGTAACATCCACCGCATCCCCGGCCTTGAATCTCGCTAGCGATGTAGCGACATCGACCGTGAGCTGTGCGGGCCCCGTGTCGAGTGAGCAGCCTGTGAATAAGAGCGAAACCAGCGCGGCCATGCTGAAAAAGTTTCTCATCGTTTCTCCCGGATACTTCAATGTACCGCGCGATGGTCCGTGGGGAGCGATGTCGTGACCAGAGTGAGTGAGTTGAGCGTTCGAGAGCCCGGAGTCAATGCCGGCGGCGGTGTCGCCGACGCACACATACCTGGCGATTCCGATACGCTGCAAGGGAAGGGTGCCGCAGTTCTGTTTGTGCACGGCTACAATAATTCCCGCTCAGCTGCGCAGGGATCTTTCCAAGGTTTCGTCGAAGGTCTGGAAGCAGTGAGCGGGCGTGGAGTGCTCCCGTGGCCAGTGTTCGGAATACAGTGGCCGGGCGATGAGCCTAATGCAGCAATTTCAGCCGCCAGCTATCCCAGCAAGATCAAAGTCGCACAGCGGGCCGCGGAAAAAATCTTTGAGTACCTGGCCGGAATGTTCGGTCCAGGCGGCGCGCCGATCACATTGCATGTAGTGGCACATTCCCTCGGCTGCCGCCTTACGCTGGAACTCCTCGACAAGCTCGCGCGCGGAGCGCCGGGCGCAAATGTCATCATCAGCTCCGTCACATTGATGGCCGCAGCCGTTCCCGTCGGGAAAGTTGAATCTGATGGACGCCTGCGTCGCGGAGTCGAAGCGGCTAACCGCGCATGCGTTCTGCATTCAACCGGAGATTCGGTGCTTCACTGGGCTTTTCCCGCGGGACAAACCGCCGGTGGCGATGGTTTCTTTCCAACTGCTATTGGAAGATTCGGCGGCCCCTCCGGGGTCTGGACCAGCGCCGCTTCTATGTCTGCGAATGGCAAGCTGTACGGGCATAGCAGCTACTGGATGGGCGCGGAATCAGTCGCAGCCGCAGCGGGAATCATGGGAATAGCAGTGCCCAATCCACTCATTGGGTATGCGACACCCGCGCACGAACTTCCCATGCCGAACACAATTGCGCCGCGGAGCGTTCCGGGCAGATCTCTCCGGTAGCCCGGCGGATCGTGGGGATGGTTTATGGGTACTATTCACTATGGCCCCCAATGCTGACTCCGATCCAAATCCGGCCAACCTATCCGAAGATCTTGTCACTCTTTGTGCGTGGTCGAATACGGTTAAGCACGAAGGCGAATGGATGACATTCGAGAATTACCTGGAGCGCAGATTCGGGGTGATGACTACACATGGCATTTCGCCAAAGGCAATGGAGAAACTGGACGCGGAAATTGAGTCTATTCCCGATAGGACACATGCCGCCAGTAATGCCTTGAACGATCCAAAAAGGCTTGCAGCGGTGAGGGGAACAGGTCTGCTTGACGCGCCTTCTACGGCCGGCTTTGATCGCATAACCAGATTGGGCGCGGCTGTACTGAATGTCCCCGCCACTTTCATCTCGCTTGTCGAAGACCACCGCGATTTTTACCTGAGCCACTGCGGGTTTGGCGAACCATTGGCCACGGAGCGACAGCTCACAGGCCAGACTTTCTGTCACTTTACTATCCAGGGCGGGCATTGTCTCGTAATACCGGATACCCGCGCGGACCCGGTTTACGCAAAGGTGCCGACGGTGCAATCATTGGGGGTCGCCGCATATCTCGGCGCTCCGCTGGTTCTCCTTTCCGGGGAAGTAATCGGCGCTTTCTGCGCGATCGATTTTGCACCGCGCGCCTGGACCGAATCTGAAATTCTTGCCGCGACCGATCTGGCAAGTCTCGTCGTCTCGGAAATCGAGCTGCGTCAGGCCGCCCTCGATTTCCAGCGTAACCTGGCGCGCGCCTAGAACTCTCGCGGTCGGTTAACGGTCAAGGCGTAGGCAGGGTCAATGTAAAGGTGCTTCCGACTCCCACCGAACTCTTTGCGGTGAGAGTTCCCTTCATCTTGCCTGCAAGGTCGCGGCTGATTGCGAGCCCGAGCCCCGTCCCTTCCTGGCTGCGGCTCAGCCTGTCTTGCAGCTGGACGAATGGCCGGAACATGCTTTCCAGTCTGTCGTCCGGAATTCCCCGCCCAGTGTCGATCACTTCAACGCACACGCGCGCATCGTCCAGCGTTGCGCATTTCACAGTGATCGAGCCACCCGATTCTGTAAACTTGATCGCGTTGCTGAGAAGATTCAGCATGATCTGCTTGACCTTTTCGTAATCTGCGAGGGCAGCCAGCTCCGGCTCGCATTCTTCCATGCGAAAGACAAGTGCTTTCGCCGACAGCTGCGGCTGCATGAACGACTCGCAGGCGGTGAGCACGTCCAGCAGCGGCACCCTCGAAATTTCCAGGTCAATGACGCCGGCTTCCAGCCTCGAGTAATCCAGCACTTCGTTAATCAGCCTGAGGAGATGATCCTTCCCCTGCTGGATTCGGGAAACCGCCCGCGCCTGGTCAGGATTCAAGCCGCCATGGATTTCCATCTCGAGAATTTCCGCATGTCCTCCGATCGAGTGCAGCGGGGTGCGAAGCTCATGACTCATTACCGCAAGAAATTCACTCTTTACATGGCTCGCAAGTTCGGCTGCTTCCCTGGCGCGGCGGGAAGAATTTAGCATCTCATCACGTTCAATGATCGCATTGTGCCTTTCGGTAACGTCCACGGCAATGACAACTATTCCGCGTATAGTTCCGCCGCTTCCGCGAAGCGGCTGATACACTAAATCGTAATAGTTGTCCATTACACCAGTGCCATGTGAATCGAAGTTAACGAGGTAGTCATACGCCGCGAACGGCACGCCGCTGTCAAAGACCTGATTGATGATGGCTTCGATTTCCGAGCCCGCGAGTTCGGGAAACAATTCGGTGAGTCGCTGCCCGATCGGGTTTCGGCCGCCAACGAGCTTCTGATAGCCGGGATTCGCAACCGAGAATCGCAGCTCGCGGCCGTGCATTACCGCGATTCCCACGGGTGCCGAAGCAAAGACGCGCGTCAGTTCTTCTCTGGCAATCTCGGCTTCTTTGCGGGCGGAATGCTCC
>JBKJPM010000026.1:0-7838 GCA_046595175.1 Gemmatimonadaceae bacterium | reverse complement strand
AAAGCTCAAGACCGGAGCACCTTTCCTGATTTACCTGTACTACTCGTTCGACAACCGCCCCTTCTGGTTTCGCGCGATTTGGAATGTTTCAGAGGTCATTCGCGCTATCGTGTCCCGAGCCCCGTTTGCGATACGTCTGGCAATAAGTCAGGTAATCGCCGTTCTGGGCTATTTTCCAATTTCCCGCATCGCGCGGCTATGTGAGAAATGCGGGATTGATACTGCCGCGTTTCCGTTATCAGCATACTCGAGAGCAAGCCTGTATACGATGCGGACCGATTCGCTGGATCGCTTTGGGACTCGCCTCGAAAAACGTTTTTCGAAGCTGCAGATTAAGGGAATGCTGGAATCCGCAGGTTTGCGCGACATAGTGTTTAGCGATGCGGTTCCCTATTGGTGCGCCTCCGGCATCAAGATTTAATCTCGGGCATCACCGACCTGTCACTCGAAGGAATAAATGAACTACTCAATGAACTACTCATCGAAGTACATCGCCGTCGCCCTGATACTGGTTTGCTCCGTACCGCTTTCAGCGCAAAGCAAAAAGACCTTCCCGGATCTCGCCAACGAATTTGTTTACAAAACGCTGGAGTTCTCGCCTGCGAGTGCAACCCAGAGCGGACTGCACCAGCTCAATACGGGGGACCGTGGCAGTATCAACCTGGACCAGATGTTGGACGATTTTTCGCCGGCCAGCCTGCAGAAACAGCGCACTTACTATCGCGGTTTCATCGCGCGCCTGAAGGCGCTCCCCAAGTCGGGTATGGATGCACAGACGCGCGCAGACCTTGAGCTATTGCAGAACGCTTCCAATTTCGCGCTCTTCAGTCTCGACAAGGAGCGCTATTACTCATGGCGTCCCCAGCTTTATTCCGAGAACCTTGGTAACGCACTTTTCAGCAACATCTCCCTCGAGTACGGCGACACGGCAACCCGCGCGCGGGATCTCACCATGCGGGTCGAAGGGATTCCGCGCTTCGTGGACGACGCGATTCGAAACCTCACAGCCTCCAACGAGATCTACCGCAACGTCGCTCTTGAATCCGTTGACGGCGTTGCTGACCTCATCAAGGGAATGGGCGCGCAGTTCGTTAAGGGCACACCGTCGGAGGCGCGCTATGCAACCGCTCAGACAAATGCGCTGAAGGCACTCGTGAAATATTCCGCATTCATTAGGAACGATCTTCCTTCCGGGCCGCAGAAAGACTGGAGAATCGGAAAGGCACTCTTCGCTGAGAAGTGGAAGTACTATCTGCAGATCAGCGAATCACCGGCGACAATGCTGAAGGCAGCGGAAGACAGCATGCGCACCACCCGCACTGAGATGCTCCGCTTCGCTACTCCCCTGCACGCTCAGTGGTTTGCGGCACACAACCATAGCGCGCTTAATTCGCGCGATCGCCTCAACGCGATTGTCAGTGAAGTGCTCGCGCGCATTGGGAATGAGCATACCAATCGCGATTCACTGGTGGAACAGGCCACACGCGATGCAGTGATGCTGCAGCATTTCGTGGTAGACAAGAAACTCATGTCCGTCACCGACTTCTCGAACCTGCGCGTAATTCCAACACCTCTGTTCATGCGCGGCATCTATGGCGTCGCTGGCGCCGTGTTCGCGCCCGCGCTGCAGCCCGAGCTCAACACTTTCTACTGGGTGACACCGATCTCGAAAGACTGGACAGAAGCCCGCGCGGAGTCAAAGCTGCGAGAGTACAACAAGTACAAGATGCTTACGCTGACAATTCATGAAGCGATTCCCGGGCACACGGTGCAGGGCTACTACGCAAACCTCATCACGCCCGAATGGCGCAGGCTCTTGCGCGCTGTGTTCGGAAACACGCCATATATCGAAGGCTGGGCGGTCTACACTGAGCACATGATGGAAGACATGGGAATGGATGGCGGCGATCCCGTGAAGGCAAAGCTCACCAACCTCAAGGGGATGCTTCGCATTTACACCAACGCAATCATAGACATTCGCCTGCAAACAATGGGGATGTCTGGCGATTCAGCTGTGGCGATGATGATCAATAATGCATTCCAGGAACGTCCGGAAGCGGAAGCCAAGCTCCAGCGCGCGCAGCTGGATTACGTTCAGCTCGTTTCGTATTTCGCGGGCGTCAGCGCGTGGACGAAGCTGCGGAACGAGGCTGAACGGCGCGAGGGAAAAGATTTCAATTTGTGCCGTTACCATGACACAGTGCTGCTCTACGGTCCCGTGCCCGTTCCGACTGTGAGGCAGCTGTACTTCGCGCATGTGAAACCGACGGCGAAGGCGCCACCGTCGAGATGTAATTAGCAATAAACCGGAAACGCGAGACGGAAAACGGATACCTCGAAACGCGCTGTTAACTGCGCGTCATGCGTTATCCGTTATCCGTTCTCCGTTTTCAGTTCGTTCTTCAGCTCAACCCGACGTACTGCGCTCCTGCTTCCTGTGCGTGCACGACTGCGAAAACTCCGGATGGCTGTAGAATCACGCCCGGTACCAGCATTGCCATCGCCGACGCGCGAGCTGCATCGTGTGCGGTTCCGTCCTTCGCCATTACCATTGGAACGATGTCCAGCTCGAACGCGAGATTGCATGCAAGCGCGATTCCGCCGGCTGCGATGAATTTTTCGAGCCGTGCCCCGGCGATCACCGGTGGCAGCCCCGAGTCGCCCGGGCTGACAAGGGCAGGATTCGTAGTGGTCGGCTTACCATCCATTCCCGTTGCTTTCTTCGCCGCCCCCACGCCGTACTTGTCCCAGAACGGCTGCTGCATCGCCAGCACAATTCCTTCATGCCGCATTACCACGACTGTGGCGATCTCGGGCATCGGAACTCCCTGAACGTCGTTCACCTGCGCTTTCCAGATTCCTGCGCGCAGGACTCCCAGTCCACTCTCGATTTCAGGTGAATCGAAGACCGCTTTATTCTTTGCACGGGTTACGCGCTTTCCCCAGGACAGATCCCACGTATCCTTTGGGGCTGCGCTGACTGTCGCAGTGACCTTTTCCAGGCGGCTCGTCAGCGGGATCCCGCCAACCAGTGCCGCACCTGCTGCCATCCTCTCAACGAACTCGCGCCGCGTGGTGCTCATTTATCCTCCAGTGTTTTTAATGCTTTTCGGACGAGCACGAATGTGCACTTCATCGGGGGTCTTTTTCAAGATACCGCGCCGATCCACCACCCCCCGCTCGAGTGCCATGCGCAGATCGTAGGGAACAACCGGAAGGGCAAACTCCGTCTCCCTGTTCCAGCCCAGCGACCAGGCCTTTACGTGCAGCCTCACCTCCTGCACATCCGCGGGCTCACCGAAGGGGGTTTTTCGCCAGCTATAACTCTCCCCCAGGATTCGCGACGTAACCCTCAAGCTCGCCATCGAAGCGTGAGACGTCAGCGTCACAAAAGCCCCGCCACCTTCGCGCGCAGCCCTGGAAAGACGCACAGTTTCCTTCCCGTGCGGCTCCGCCCCCGCCAACACTACAAGCGCAAATCCGCCACAGCGTAAAAGTTCTTCTGCCCCCCGCAGTGCGTTCTTCCTGCTCTGAGGACGAAACAGGATTGGACCTTCTTCCCAGAATTCACCGGCAATCGTGCCCATCGTATCGATCCATACAGCGCGCTCACCATTGGCTACGGTAGTGTGACATGCACTTCTCAGGACCGCTGTCGCACCGCCACGCGGACTCCACACCACCAACCGCCCCCGGGGAAACCCCGCTCCCGGAAGGATCTTATCCAGCTCCAAAATCCCAGTTGCCACCGGCTCCGCAGTCCGGTGCGTAACAGGAGTCGCATCCGGAAAACGGTCCTCGAGCAGGTGGCGCAGGTCTAATACGGGAGCAACAGACATAGGGGGAGGGCTAGAATAACCCGAATAGACACCGAAAGCAAGAAGTGGAGGATGAGCCAACCCCCTTGGTCCTCCAGCAGTTAACTCATTGTATGACAATGTATTAGCCTTATTATTGACAGTACTGGCTCATTAGTGTCTTTGAACTGCGACAGGGAGCGACGGAGCGAGGGATTAAGGGCGGGGTTTTTGCTTTTACCGGAACCCAAACAGCACACGCCATCGGAGGCAATGCATGCGTTGGACACCGGGTGGGGATCGCGGGAATCTTGACGACCGCCGAGGAATGGGCGGTCTCGGAAAAGGCCTTGGAATCGGCGGAACTGTAATTGTTCTCGCACTCAGCCTTCTCACAGGTCGCAATCTTTTTCAGGATCTCGGCGTGCAGCCGGGAGCCGGCGGTGCGGCACAGACTCTCTCCGCCGAAGATTCCGCGCGCCAGGAAAAGCAGGTTGATTTTGTCGTAGATGTCCTGAACGACGCGCAGACCACCTGGCAGAAAACCCTGGCCCAGAGTGGTCAGAAATTTCACCCCGCAAAACTTGTCCTGTTCAGGAATTCCACTCAATCAGGCTGCGGCGGAGCGCAGGCCGCGATGGGACCGTTCTACTGTCCCGTTGATGAAAAAGTTTACATCGACCTCGCATTCTACGACGAGCTAAGCACCCGCTTTGGGGCTCGAGGAGATTTCGCACAAGCCTATGTGCTCGCGCACGAGCTGGGTCACCACATTCAGCACCTCACGGGAACCGACGGAACGGTTCGCAGCCAGCAGCAGAGTAATCCCGATGCGGCGAATGCATTGTCGGTTCGCCTCGAGCTACAGGCGGATTGTTATGCCGGCGTCTGGGGACATTCTGCGCAATCGCGCGGCAAGCTCGAGCCCGGCGACGTTGACGAAGCCCTCGGCGCGGCGTCGGCGGTTGGTGACGATCGAATTCAGCAACAGACACAAGGTCGCGTGAATGTGGATGCATTCACACACGGCAGCGCTGCGCAACGGTCCGAATGGTTCAAGCGCGGAATGGAGAGTGGGGATCCGCGGAGCTGCGATACGTTCCAATAGTTTTCTTCACTGCTGAGCTGGGAACCAAAATCCCTGAAATGGGTATTCAGTAAACAGCCGCTGACGACACCAACCGCGCGGCTCAACTTTACCAATAGGAGTTCAAGAACAATGAAGAATATCTTCAAAGTCGGAGTGGTTGCCGCAGCAGCGCTGACGCTGTCAGCGGGCGCAGCGAGTGCGCAGGGACTGGGATACGGAGTCAACGCCGGTGCAGCAATGCCGACAGGCAGCACGATGGACCAGAACAGCATCGGCTACAACGTTGGAGCGAGCGTGTTTCTTCGCCCCGCACTTTCCCCGCTCTCTTTCCGCGTTGACGGAAATTACGCGGTCATGGGTGGCAAGACGCAGGGCACGATTTCTCGCCCTGACCTCAAAGTTCTGTCGGGAACCGCGAACCTTCAGTACGGACTCGGCGGCGAAGCAGTCAAGCTGTACGCAGTCGGTGGAGCTGGAGTATACACGACCCAGTATCAGGGTCTCGATCGCTCGAGCATGAAGCTCGGATTCAACGGTGGCTTTGGCGTGAACCTTCCGCTCAGCGGATTCAACACGTCGATCGAAGCGCGTCTGAACTACATCCAGGCTGATAACAGCGGCCCGGGACTCGGATATCAGCGTGATAAGGTCATGTTCATTCCAGTAACCTTCGGAATCAACTTCTAAGCTGTCACTGCATGTCAAACGGGCGCCTAATTTAGGCGCCCGTTTGTTTTTCCCTCCCGCGAGGATTCGGAAGCGAATAGGTTTGCAGTGTGAACACCAAACCGTATCTCCTGGCCGAAACCACATGGAAGATTGTTCGCGACACGAAATACGCCGTGGCCATTCTCCCATGGGGCGCAACGGAAGCGCACAATTATCATCTTCCCTACGCGACGGACAATTATGAGTCCGATGCCGTTGCAAGTGCCGCTGCAGCGAAGGCATGGAGCCGCGGTGCGAAGACGATCGTGCTTCCGGCGGTGCCATTTGGTGTGAACACCAGCCAGCGCGATATCAGCCTATGCATCAACATGAATCCTTCAACACAGGCAATCGTCCTGCGCGATGTCGTTGAATCAGTAGAGCTGAGTGGAATCCAGAAGCTCGTGGTTCTGAATGGACATGGGGGCAACGATTTCAGGCAGATGATCCGCGAGCTCCAGCCGCGCACCACGGTTTTTCTTTCGACGGTCAACTGGTATTCAATCGTCGATCCTTCGAAGCATTTCCAGGATACCGGCGACCATGCGGGTGAGCTCGAGACAAGCGTGTGCATGCACCTGATTCCGGATCTGGTCCTTCCGCTATCTGAAGCCGGCTCGGGGAAAGAAAAACTTTCCCGCGTGGAGGGTTTCAGGGAGAAGTGGGCCTGGTCGCCGCGACAGTGGAGCAAGGTGACTGAAGACACGGGAATCGGTAATCCGGCTGCGGCCAGCGCGGCAAAGGGTGAAGCGTATCTTGATGCCGTGACCGACAAGATTGCCGGGTTTCTGTGCGAGCTTGCCGCTGCGGACATCAACAACCTGTATAAATGATTTATCGCTTTCTCGCCGTCATGGTCGCGATTCTGCATATCAGCTACGCTGTTTTCGTTGCAGGCGGCGCGTTCCTCGTCCTGCATTATCCGTCACTTCTCTGGCTGCATCTCGCATGCGTTGCGTGGGGATGTGGAACTACGATCATGGATCTCGGCTGCCCCGTGACTCCCCTGGAGAAAAGGCTTTGGGAGAAGGGTGGGCGTGAGCCATACGAGACTGGCTTTATCAACAAATACATTCTTCGCTCCAATGCGACGGGAACATCCAGCCACAGAACGCATATCATACTTGGCGTCATCATGGGGATCTGGAACATCGCTCTCTACTCATTTCTTTTTTGACAAATGGAAAAAGCAACTTTTGGCGCGGGATGTTTCTGGGGCGTTGAAGTCACGTTTCGAAACATTCCTGGCGTCGTGGATGTGAAAGTTGGATACCTGGGCGGAACGCTCGACAATCCGACGTACGAAGACGTGTGCTCGGGCGAAACCGGCCACGCTGAAGTTGTACAGGTGGAATTTGATCCCGCCCGGGTCTCGTACGATCAGCTTTTGGATGCTTTCTGGACGAATCACAATCCGACGACAAAAAATCGTCAGGGGCCGGATTCGGGAACCCAGTATCGCTCCGCGATTTTCTATCACGGCGATGAGCAGCGCACGGTTGCCGAGAAATCGAAAGAGCGTTGGAACGCTTCGGGGAAATTCGGTCGGCCGATCGTGACCGAAATCACACCCGCATCAACGTTTTACCCCGCCGAGGATTACCATCAGCGCTACCTGGAGAAACGCGGACTGGCGAGCTGCCACATTTAGAGTTTCGCGCAAAACCATGATAAGAGAAACGGCCCTTTCGGGCCGTTTCGATTCTGAATCCCGGCGGCACTGAACTAGCCGCGAACGATCATGGCGCCCGCGTCTTCCCGACGCAGGTCACGACCGCCGGCGGCCACTCCTACACCTACGCCAACACCCAGCGCCAACGCTGATCCAACGCCTACGAACGGCAGCAGCCACGCGAGGGGAATCGCAACGGCCAGGATGGCAAATGCGACAACAAATGGGATATGCGGCTTCCGAGCGCCTTCGACGAACCGCAGCCGATCACGCACGAATCTGCGAGCTGTTGAATACCCAAAATAGACGACGCCCAGGGTAAGTAAGAGACTGATGAACTCAAACATTGTCATTCCTCCTTGATCAGCCTTACGTGGTCAGGCGCCGGAAGTTTCCGAGTCGGTTTCTCTAAAAACCTTGCAGGGAAACGCCTGATTGTTTATACATTATGTATGCATAATCAGTCAGCGTCCGCGCTCCTGCCCTTCAGGGCCAAGCCGCGCCCTGCGGCCGAAGTTCCTGTTATCCGCCCGGCGTCCCCCAAGGATGCCAGCGCGATTGCGGAGCTGGT
>JBKJPM010000316.1:0-3963 GCA_046595175.1 Gemmatimonadaceae bacterium | reverse complement strand
GCCTCTTTCGATGTTCCCCGTTCTATGATCGACTGAGTCCGGGATATCACTGAAGCTGTAGCGAACAACTCGATTGCCATGTTTGCCAGCCGTTCGAGTACAAGCTGGCGATCAACGATCTGCTTGCGGTGGCGGAGAATCGCGCGGTCAGTTGCTGACCGCATGTCGCGGACGTGTTTCTCGAAATATTCTTTGTGCTTTTCGATGCGCGCATCGAGCAGGACATCCACCGTCCCGCTTGCGCCGATAATGCTCCGCAGCCTGGACGCCGCAAATCCGCTCAGCAGCCCGAGATTCCTGAGCGGTCGCCTGAGAGCGGATCCGACTTCCTTCAATGCTTCCGCAGGTCCCTGCACTCCGTTCAGCGCAATGAAGAGACGGAGCACCTCATTTGCACCCTCGAAGATGCGGTTGATGCGTGCGTCGCGCAGCATTCGCTCGTAGGGGTACGGCTTCACGAATCCGCGTCCGCCAGCCACCTGAACCATTTCGTCGCAGGCGCGCCAGATAAGGTCGCTCGCAAAAACTTTTGCGCAGGCGGTCTCGAGCGAGAAGTCGGATTCAGCGTTGTCAACGAGCGACGCAAGAATTCCCAGCATCGCATCAGACGCATATGTGTCGGCAGCCAACGTTGACATCTTTCGCTGCGTAATCTCGAAATGCGCGAGAGGATGGCCGAACTGAATGCGCTCCTCGGCATACTTCGCCATTTCTTTAAGGACTCGCTTGGATGCGCCCGTACAACCCGCGGCCAGCGTCAGACGTCCGCCGTTCAGCACGTGCACGGCAACTGAGAATCCCTTGCCCACCGCGCCAAGCACATTCTCATGGGGAACCCGCATGTCCTTGTAAACCAGCTCGGCCTGCGTCGAACCGCGGATACCAAGCTTTCTCACGGTACCCGCAACTGAAAAGCCGGGCAAATCCGGTGTGATCAGGAAAGCAGTCGGCCGCCTGGTCTTCTCACCCTTTCGACTCAGCGTTGTCTGCGCAAAGGTGGCAATCACTCCTGCCCGATGTCCGTTGCCAATCCAGATTTTCTTCCCGTTCAGGACCCATGAGCCGTCTTGAGCCAGCGTCGCCGAGCTGACGATGTTCTGTGCATCCGATCCCGTTTCCGGCTCTGTGAGCGCGTATGCTGCGAGATATTCCCCGCGAGCTAGCGATGGAAGGAATTTCTCTTTCTGTGCATCATTTCCGAAGAGAACAATGGCTTTCGAGCCAAGCCCGCAGTGAACCCCGACGAGTACTCCGAGCGATCCGTCAATGGAGGAAATCTCCTCGAAAACCCGCGCGTACGCGGTCGCTGACAATTCCAGTCCACCGTACTTCTTCGGGATCGTGAGTGCCAGCAGTCCCGCGTCAGCAAAAGCCCGGATGACTTCTTCCGGAATGGTTTCTTCTTCGTCGAACTTGTCGGAGTCAATCAGGTCCGCGTCCATCTCGCGTAGCTTGCGAATCAGCTTTAGAACGACCGCGGCCTCCGCCGGATTGCTTTCATCCAGGGGGCGTGGAAAGGGGAAGAGCAGCGAGTCGTGCACTCCACCCGCGAAAAGTCCGCGGGTGAAAGATGGCTTCTCGCCCGTGCCAGCTACGCTACTGGAGCGGACTGCCGGCGCAGCCATTTCCAGTGGATTGAAAAGAGAACAACCGAAACGACAAGAAGAAGGAACGCGCCGACGAGGCTCTTCAATGCGCGGAACCGCGTCGTGTCAACACGATCGGTACGATCTTCCTGGTACATCTGTCTGAGTGTCGCTTCGGGAACCGAGTCAGCCGTGGCTATCCTTGCCTGCGGGGCGTCCCCAGGTCCAGTTCGAGTGGGACGTGGCTGTCTCTCGTAGTATGCGCGCTTGTAGGCGTTGTATGACGTCATCGGCCTGTCTGCGCCAAATCTTTCGCTGTGGATCGGGTCGGAATAGTCAAACAGTGAATTCGTGACGCCGGCCAGCGATATCAGGCCGACAATAACCGCGATAAGACACACCATGTATCCGTAGCCCTGGGCCATCCTGCTCTGGCTGTCGATCATTCGCACCTCCAAACGGTTTGGGACTGCTGTTGCCTTAAGTTGCTGCCGGACGCGGAGCTTTGTCGAGTTGAAGCGCCAACTCTGCGGCGTCGGAAGTCGGGCTGTCGCACACGTATCCTCTGCATACGTACGCAGTCGCCTTCCGTTTCAGCATGGGTCGCTCCGCCAGCAGCGCAATGTCCGTCCGCGCACCCGGCATGCCTCCCGCAAGAATCAAGGACGGGACGTAACTGGCGGCGACCGCACCCGCCAGGATATCAAAATCCCTTGCGCCCGCATCACCGGCGATCGCCACCTCGATCGCCCCATTGATGCTCATGTCCGCTGCACCGAGTGCATGCCCGAATGCTGTCGGGTATTTCATCATGGCCGGCCCAAGTGTTTCCATGGCAAATACAGCGCGTCGCCGGAGGTCTGCGTCGTGCGTGAGCTCAGCGAGAGACAACAGCAGGTCGATCGCGAGCGAATTTCCAGAAGGCATGGCATTGTCTGTCAGGTCCCGCGGGCGCGTGATCAACTTTTCCGAATCGGACGCAGTATCGAAAAATCCACCAACGTCTTCGTCCCAGAACCATGTGATCATCGCTTCACAAATCTCTTTGGCCCGCTCCACCCATTTTTCATCGAAAGTCAGCTCGTAAACGGCGATGAACCCAAGCGCGACCGCTGCATGATCCTCGAGGTATCCCGGGATCGAAGTAATTCCATCCTTGTGGGAGCGCATCACGCGATTGCCGCGAACCATTTCCCGCGCAAGAAACTCGGCGTTGTTGACTGCAAGCGCGGTAATTTCTTCCGACCGGAATGCACGAGCTGCAGCTGCGACGCCGCGCAGCATCAGGCCATTCCAGCCGGCCAGGATCTTGTCGTCGCGCCCGGGCCAGACTCGTTTTACCCGGGCATCATATAGTATTGAGCGCGCTCTCTCGACCGCGGCCATCACGTCCTCCGGCGACATACTCAGTCGTGCCGCGGCCGCGCCTACTGGAAATGGCCGGTGCAGGATGTTGCTTCCCTCGAAGTTGCCGGAAGGGGTAACGCCGAAGAACGCTTTGACCGCTTTTGCATCCTTTTCGAGCAAGACGTCAATCTCCTCCGAAGACCACACGTAAAACTTGCCTTCATGTCCCTCGCTGTCCGCGTCCAGGGAGGAATAGAATCCACCGGAAGGTGAAGTCATCTCGCGCCGAAGCCATGTCACCGTGTCTTGAGTGACACGCCGGACTTCGTCGTCGTGTGTCGCCTGCCAGAGATGCGCACCGAAGCGGACGAGCAGGGCATTGTCGTACAGCATCTTTTCGAAGTGGGGAACCAGCCAGACAGCATCAACTGAGTAGCGGGCGAATCCTCCCCCTATCTGATCGTAAATTCCGCCGCGCGACATTTTGCGAAACGTTTCCAAGGCCATTTCGAGAGCGTAAGGCGTATCGGTGCGCTTCCAGTACCGGAGCAGAAAATCGAGTGACATTGTCGGCGGGAATTTTGGCGAGCCGCCAAAGCCCCCGTTCCGGATGTCGTACTGCTGGGCAAGCGCGCGGTACGAGAGGTCAAGCATGTGCGCGTCGAGCACTCCCGCACTGCGGGCCTGCGCGAGCGTCGTTTTGTAAATCTCACGCAGCTGTTCCGCAGTCTGTGCAACGCCCTCGCGCTTGTGGATGTAAGCGTCCGACACTCCACTCAGAACTTTCCGGAACGACGGCATTCCCTGCCTGTCCTCGGGGGGGTAGTATGTCCCGCCGTAGAACGGCTCACCATCGGGCGTCAGGAATACGGTCATGGGCCAGCCTCCATGTCCGGTCATGGCCTGCACGGCTTGCATGTAAATCGCATCGAGGTCGGGGCGCTCTTCGCGATCGACTTTGATGTTGATGAAATTCTCATTCATCATTTGCGCAGTCTTCTCGTCCTCGAACGACTCATGCGCCATCACG
>JBKJPM010000230.1:0-7424 GCA_046595175.1 Gemmatimonadaceae bacterium | reverse complement strand
CCCCTGGTTTCTGATAAAACAAAGAAGGTGCTCCTGGTTGGATATGCGGGCCGGACCGATCTGGGCGCGACGGTTACCTTCAACGCAGTTTTTGCAAATCGATTCGCGAGCGTCCGTTCGGAACTGGTTAGTGCGAGCGATCCAACGCCAAACTTTTCGAGAATCGAAGCGTTGGCGGACAGTGCAGACATAATCGTCGTGAGCTCGTACAGCACACAGTCGATCGATCAGGCAATGAGCATTAGCGCCCCTTCCTCCTTCGCCGGGTTCATCAACAGGCTTGCAGTGAAAGGGCGAAATCCAATCGTAGTCGCTTTCGGAAATCCGTACTTTTTCCAGCAGGTCCAGGGTGTTCCTGCGTACCTAGTTGCGTGGGGAGGATTTGCCCCGTCTCAAGGTGCGGCCGCTCGAGCACTGCTTGGGGACGCCCCGATTACCGGAAAGCTTCCAATCACGATTCCGATGGCCGGCGGAAGTAGAATAGCTGTGTACGGTGTCGGTCTGAATCGAGCTGGACGCGTTCCAGCGATGGATTAAATCCCGCGCGATTTATTGGACGAATGTTTTGTTGACGAACCTGCCAGTTCGACGTATTCTCTGATTCCCTCCTGCCAGCAGCGCATTAGTAGCGAGCTGCGATTAATTACATCTTCGGGCGCTTGACATTAGTCACAAATAGTGACTAATTCCGTGCATGCGTGATCGCCTGCTTCGTCGTTCCCCGATGGCAATTGATGTGGGGATCTTCACGATCAGGGGAGGAGCCCTTGAAGTCTTGCTTTGGAAAACCTCGGACGCCCGGGAAAAGTGGATACTTCCCTGGGATCAGCCGCGGCCCCAGGAGCAGCTTGAAAGCAGCGCGCAGCGCGTTGTTCGCGAGGCAGTAGGAACGGCTGCAGCATGGATCGAGCTTGCGGGAGCTTTTGGTGAGGGCAATCGTCATCCGGCGGACGCCGAGATTTCAGTCGCCTTTGCCGCCGTGTTGCCAGGGGGTTCGTTGCAGCTAAAGGACCCTCAGCTTGTCTGGCACAAGGTCAGCGACCTGCCTTCCATGACGCAGAAACGCAAGAATGTTCTCGAGGCAGCCTTGTCTATTGTGCGATTTCGATTAGAACACTCCCCAATCGCTTTCAGGCTTTTGCCAGCGCTTTTTACCTTGAGTGAGCTTCAGAAGGTTTATGAAGTTCTTCTTGGAAAGCGGCTGCATAAGGCCAGCTTCCGAAGGTCCCTTCACGCGGCTGAGATAGTAGAGGCAACGGAAGAGTGGAGGGGGGAGGGAAGGGGTCGGCCGGCACAGCTGTTCCGGTACGCGCCACCCAAGAAACGAAGGTCTTCCCGGGGCATCCGGTTCGATGCCCTGATTGCGTAAGCCATGGTACGGACGAACCCGAGGGCACGCTAGTAGCATGTAGAGCGGGTTAACCGGGTGAAACACCCTTGCAATTGACGGGTATTAGTTGCAATGTGTACCTAAGGTTGTGACTCTCCATCCCGGAGTGAACCACATGCTCGCTTACCTCGACAGTTTGTGCGCCGCGTTGCTCGCGAGAAACACCGCTGAGATTCAACGCCTTTTAGCGCACCCATCCGCGCGCGATTTGCCGCGGCGGGTTCGGGAGGAAGCTGTTGCCATCTCGCGTGCGGGCAATCGCAGTTTTATGGCGCCCGTCAATGCGCTGCATTTTTACTATAAGCTCTCCCATGTTGTAGATGAATCGAGCGATTCGATGTACAACGGCACGACAACAAATGCAGAGAATCCCGAGAGCCAGATTGAACTGCCGCTAAGGAAAGTGGGTACCAGATAGCGACAGCAACGCGACTTAGTTGAGACCAACTCGCTTCATCGCTTAAGTAATGCGCGAAGCGAGTTTTTCTTTTTCAGCGCAGGATTCCACAGGTCACCTTTCTTTTCAAAACGGGCTGGGGCAGTGTCGATCGTGAAATCCTGGGGATCGAGATCGGAATCGAGCTCGTTCCACTCAAGTGGCGTTGAGACAGTTGGATGCGGACGGGCACGAGCTGAGTAGGCTCCAGCCACTGTTTTGCCGACGATATTCTGGAGAAAATCCACGTAAACGGTAGTTGCGCCACGCGCTCTGACTGCACGTTCGATCGTCGCAACTTTGGGGTGGGCCTGAGCGACCTCCGTCGCAATCATTTGTGCGACCAGCGTTGCGGCTTCGTTGGGAGTTTTGGGGGGAAGCGGAATATAGATGTGCAGGCCGGTGGATCCGGACGTTTTCAATGAGCCGTGAAGACCCAGGTTGTCCATGACTTCCTTTGCCCACATGGCAACTTCGACCACTCGTCCGAATTGAGCCCGCGGTCCCGGGTCGAGATCGATAATCGTGTAATCCGCAAACTCGAGTGATTGAATGCGCGAGTGCCATGGATCGACCGAAATGCTTCCCAACTGCACAAGGTAGAGGAGGGAAGCCAGGCTTCCGCCAATGAAGCGGCGGTTTGTAGAGCTTCCATCGGTGTGGATCAGCCCGACGCGAACTGCGTCCGGCGTTTCTTCGGCTGCTTTCTGCTGAAAGAAGGCCTGACCTGTGACGCCATTGGGAAATCTTTTCAGCACCAATGGCCGATCTGCCGTCACTGGAAGGATGAACGGAGCGACACGAACGTAGTAACGCATCAGGTCGCCCTTGGTGTGACCGGTCTCCGGAAAAAAGACCTTGTCGAGGTTTGTGACCTGAATCCGGTCGCCACCTGGCAGGTCGAGCAATGCATCGCCTCCCCTTTCTTCGATTTCCCGGAGTCGGGTGAGCAGTAACTGGGTCTCGCGCGATTTTGGAGCTTTGGTCGGACCAGCGGAAACCGTGGATACGGCACGCCGAGCTCGGGCCGAGGTTTTTCTCACTGGAACTCGAGGTTCCGCCTTCTTTTTTTGGACACTTTTCTTTTCCATCCTGACATCCCTCGGGTTTATATCGTCGCGCGTTCCGAGATAAATTGGCTGCCGAAGCATTCCGTCTGCCGTGAATTCATTGAACTTCACTTCAACAACGATTTCGGGACGAACCCAGTGCGGATGTTCGTTTGTCCTCGGGATTTCCTCGAACGGTGATTTTTTCTGTTCCAATGGTTTCAGCTTCCGGTACATCTCGACAAGACCGGCGGACGTGAAGCCACCGCCCGTGTGTCCGACGTAGATGAAGCGGCTCTTGTCGAAGTAACCAAGCAAAAGCGCTCCGATGTGTTGGCGACTGTTGCGTGGATCGGTGAATCCGCCAACGACAAACTCCTGCCGAAAGTCAATTTTCAGCTTGAGCCAATCGCGCGATCGCACTCCCGGCTGGTACCGGGATCCAATTTTTTTGGCAATGATTCCTTCCCATCCCTGCTCTCGAGCTTCGGCTAAAACCTTGTCCCCCCTTTCCAACGTGGAAGGGGTGATCTGAATCCGATCGGACACGTGTCGGCCGATCCTCTTTACGAGGAGGGTTCTTCTTTCAGTCCAGGGTTCTCCAACAATGACATCCGTACCATCCATGAGCATGTCAAAAAGAATGAATGCTGTTGGAGAAGAGCTTTGGTAGCGATCGATCGCTGCAACTTCCTTGACGTGCATGCGATTCTGCAGCTCCTGAAAGCGCGCCGGTTGGCCGTCATCCAGAGCAACGATTTCACCATCCAGAACGAGGGGTCGCTTTACCTTTGCGACCAGTTTCATGAGCGCCGCGACAATCTCGGGAAACTGCGTGGCCTTGTCGTTTCCGTTTCGCGTGATAAGGGTCGCGGAGTCAGAGGTTGCAAAGGCGAGGACGCGTATTCCATCATACTTGGGTTCGTACGTCCATCCCTTTCCGGGAATTTCGGTTCCAACCGAGCAGAGCATTGGTGACAGTCCAGCTGACGAAGCTTTAGGCTCTTTCGGAGTGCGGGCGCTGTGCCAAACTTTGCTTTTTCCGTTTGCAATCTCATCAATGGTGCGTCCGGTCGTCACGGACGTCATGATCTGAGCGACGATATCCTGATCTGACGATGCAAATTCATCGCGATGCTTAATGAACAACCACTGTGGTTTTTCGGGCGTCGAGCCGTTGCGCCCGAATTTCATGCGCACGAGAACAAACGATCCGTGCAGGCGTTCGCCATGAAAACAGATTTTCAGGTCGCCGCGTTTGTAACCGTCACGAATCTTTTCTTCGTCCGTTCCCGGACCTTCGGCTGCTGAAGTGTAGGTGCCCAGGTCCCAGAGCATTACGGTTCCACCGCCGTATTGTCCCGCGGGGATAGTTCCTTCGAAGGTGTTGTACTCGATTGGATGGTCCTCGACCTGCATCCCCAGTCTTTTGACCTTTGGATCCATGCTGGGGCCTTTAGGTACCGCCCAGCTCTTCATGACGCCGTCCATCTCCAGGCGAAGGTCGAAATGCAGGTGAGCAGCGGCGTGCTTCTGGATTACAAAGCGGAGCTTTCCCTTAGCCCTGGAAGCGGATTCACCGGCCGGCTCCCGGGTACGCGTGAAATCGCGTTTCTTCCGGTATTCGCTGAGGCTGGTAACCGCAACAGGAGCTCGCGAGGGTGGTTCCTCGCTGGAAGATTCAGTGGGTGATTTTCCCCGTTTGATAGCCACGACTTAACGCTAAGCAAATTTTATGACGTATATAAGAAAAAAAGCCCCGCAAATGCGGGGCTTTTTTTGAACCAGTCAATTAACTGGGTTTTGTTACGTCCGCTGCCTGTGGACCTTTCTGTCCCTGAACCACCTCAAACTCAACTTGATCACCTTCAGCAAGTGACTTGAATCCGCTTCCGCCGATCGCGCTGAAGTGAACAAAGACGTCAGGACCTCCCTCGCGGGAAATAAATCCAAATCCTTTCGCGTCGTTGAACCACTTTACGGTTCCCGTTATCCGTGCCATGAAGCTATCCCCTTCCCTACGCGGGCTGACTGTAAGACATCGATACCGTCAGTGGGGGCAAGTTTTGTGCAACAGTCAACTCAGGCAGCGCCAGCTACATACCTTGCTGTTCGCCCGCAGCTCTGGCATCGCAGGGTCACCTGCGACGAGGGGTGCGGTGGAAATTCACCTGGGTCGCGCTCGATTGCACCCTTGCAGGATGGACAACTCAAAGGAGCCCCGGTTCTGTCATTGGAAACCAAGAAAAGAACCTGTGCCGGGTTGTACGTGTTTGGACGAGGCTTTCGCATCGACCCTCCAGAATACGACGGCGATCCGCCTATCCCGCGGATCGTCAGACCTGTTGTTGGTCATAAAGCAATGTCGTGCAAGAGTTTGAGCACTATCCCCAAGGCCGCCTTATTCCTCGGTCTCATTCTCTTTTCGGGTTGCGGACCCCGCGCACACATTCCTTTAAGCCCTGTAAGCCTAGAGCGCGCCCTCGCCCCGCTGGATAGTGGCGCGGTGCTGGCGCGGCGCTTGGCTCCAGTGTTGTACGTAACGCCTGATGAAAAGTTCCCGCTCATGCGGGTGGTGGCTGTCGTACACCCGTCGCTCCGGCTAATCGCCTACAATCTTTTGTGGAGCGACGATATCCACGGGTCATGGATCCCATTCACCGTTCCAACCGACCAGGAGATTGTCTGGGTTGGGTATGACGAGACCAAAGCTCCGACTGATGTATGGACATATTGGCACGGGTTCTTTCTGCATACTCCGTGGCCCAAGACCCAGGTGGCCATAAATGTTCAATGGGGAAAACACGGGTCTATGCCAAGGGGATTGAATACGAGCGATCTTCCACCCTCGCACTCACTCAAAATATTCTATGGTGCGACGATCGTGCTGCTGCCCGACATCCTGTTGGGTGACTTGACTCGTAAGGGCCCGATTTGCTTTTGCCACACTTACGGGGAATACCTGAATTATTCCATTCCGATTCGGGTGAGTGAACGAATCGATGTCGTAGTTAGGGAGACGAATCCGGATTTTGCACTGCGCGCGGTTTTCGGCCACTACTCCCACAAACCATTCTGGCCGCCGGGATTCTGATCGCAAAAGGCCGTTGGCCTTTAATTCCCTGGAAAAAAGGCTATTCCCCGTAAACGATATCACCCTCTGCATCGATACCGATTTCAGCGAGCGCGCCGCAAACCCCGCAGGTCTTCATGGCGTGCCAAACCTCGCCAAGGGTTTCCTTGTGCGACTCACTGGCTTCGGTGACCTTGAGCTTCTTGAAACTGTATTCGCCGCAGCTCGGGCAGGGAACTGAGCGGGCGATTCGCTCCGCCCGCTCATGATTAATTGGCGTCAAATCTTCGGCTTTCCCGGGGGTACTTCGTCGGCAACATTGTCGCGACCCGTTCTGCTGATCAGCTCCCTCAGCCCACCGATCGCTCCCATCACGCCGGCAGCTTCAGCAGGCAGGAAAATTGTCGAGCCTTTTCCCTGCGCAAGAATTGGTAGTGCCTCGAGATATTTTGTGCCGAGCAAGTACATCGCTGCCTGGCCTTCGGGGAGCGCAGACGCAATCTTCTGAATTGCCGCCGCCTCTGCTTCTGCCATTGCGAGACGCGCAGTTGCCAAGCCCTGGGCGCGGAGGATTGCAGCGTCCTTTTCGCCTTCCGCGCGACGAACCTGGGATTCGCGAACGCCTTCGGCCTCCAGGATTGCCGCACGCTTTCCCGCTTCAGCGTTAGTGACGGCGGCGCGGCGTTCACGTTCAGCGCGCATCTGCAGTTCCATAGACTGCTGAATGTCGCGGGGCGGCTCGATTGACTGAAGCTCGACGCGCGTAACATCTACGCCCCATCCAATCGATGCCTCCTCGATCACTTCGCGCATCCGCTTGTTGATGATGTCGCGGCTACCTAGCGTGGAGTCGAGCTCCATCTCACCAACGATATTTCGTAGGGTAGTGCGCGTCAGTGTTTCGAGAGCGTAGGGAAGATTCTGGACAGCGTAGGTCGCTTTCTGTGGATCGGCGACTCGGTAGTAAATCACCGCATCGATGTCGATGGTCACGTTGTCTTTCGTGATCACTGGCTGGCTCGGGAAATTCAGGACCTGCTCGCGAAGATCTATGCGACTGGTCGACCCCGCGCTGATTCTTTTCACACCACTGACGTCGCTCTCGAAATATCGGACATCGATCGTCTTAGGGCGTTCGATGAATGGAATAAGGATGTTGAACCCTGAACGGGCGAGGCGATGAAACCGGCCCAGCCGCTCAACAACAAGAACTTCAGCCTGCCCAACAATCTTGAATGCCTTCGCCATTACGAGAATGGCGAAGATTGCTATAGCTCCAAGTACCGCCGAGATAATCACAAGTGCTCCGAGTATGGATTGCACTGAAGAGTCTACACAAAAAACCCCGCCATCGCGATAGCGTATGGCGGGGTCGGACTACTTGTTTTTGGCGGGCTAGTGTTTCTGAAGGGCTATCTGCTGCTTCTGGGCAATCGCAAAGAGGTCGGCCTGAGTTCTTGCCTGACGCAAGACAGC
>JBKJPM010000221.1:0-3069 GCA_046595175.1 Gemmatimonadaceae bacterium | reverse complement strand
TCTGGCGATGCGCGTGTTGGGACTTTCCGCGAATATCATGAGTCTCGGCGGATTTGCAGTGGCAATTGGCGCCATGATAGACGCCGCCATCGTCATGGTGGAAAATCTTCACAAGCACATGGAGCACGATGCCGCGGCCGGAACGCACAGGTCGCGCTGGGACCTGGTAGTTGAATCCAGTCGCGAAGTGGGCGGCTCGCTGTTTGTATCACTGCTGATAATTACAGCCAGCTTTCTGCCGGTATTCGCCCTGCAGGATCAGGAGGGCAGGCTGTTCAAGCCGCTCGCATGGACGAAAACACTTGCAATGGGATCTGCGGCGATTCTTTCCATCACGCTGGTTCCAGTGCTGATGGGATATCTGATTCGGGGTGGGGTGAAGGCCGAGTCGGCCAATCCGGTGAACAGATTTCTGATCCGGATTTACCGCCCTCTGATTGATGTTGTGCTGCGGAAGCGAAAAGCAACCATTGCAATCGCCGGGATAGTTCTGGCGGTAACAATTCTCCCATGGATGCGAATTGGAAGCGAATTCATGCCGCCGCTTAATGAGGGCAGCATGATGGACATGGCCTCTCTGTTTCCCGGCATCGGCACCGGCGAAGCAAAGCTGGTTCTGCAGCAGCGCGACGCAGCGCTCGCGAAGATTCCCGAGGTGGAGCGCGTACTGGGAAAAATCGGGCGAGCTGAGTCGGCGACGGACATGGCCCCGATGTCGATGATCGAAACGATCGCGATTCTGAAGGACAGATCGGAATGGCGGAAAAATGTAGATTTCGATTCCATTGTGTCTGAAGCAAACGCAACTGTGAAAACTCCCGGCGTCGGCAATATGTGGAGCATGCCGATCAAGAACCGGCTTGATATGCTCGCGACCGGAATCAAGACACCAGTTGGAATCAAGATTTTCGGTCCTGACCTGGCCGTGCTGGACAGCCTTGGAAAGGAAATAGAGATGATACTTCCTGACGTTAAGGGCACAAACACTGTGTTTTCCGAGCGTGCGATTGGCGGACGCTACATCGACGTATCGCTGGACCGAGCGGCAGCGGCGCGATATGGATTGGACGGCGACGAGGTTCAGATGGCCCTCGCCACCGCTGTTGGCGGAATGGAATCGGGCCAGGTGTTCGAAGGCCGCGAGCGTTATGGAGTTCTTGTGCGTTATCCGCGTGAACTGAGATCCGATCCGGCCGAGATCAGTCGGCTCCTCGTAACCACTCCCTCAGGTGCGCAGGTGGAGCTGGGAGAGCTGGCAAGAATACAAATCGTGCGGGGACCAACTCTAATCAAGTCGGAGAATTCGAATCTCAACAACATTGTGTACGTCGATGTCAGAAACCGCGACGTGGGTGGGTATGTCTCGGATGCCAAAGCGCTGCTCCAGCAGAAACTCGTGTTGCCCGCAGGATACAGGCTCGAGTGGTCGGGACAGTATGAAGCAATGGAGCGCGCCGGCCGGAGGCTGCGGATTGTGGTTCCTCTGACTCTTCTGATCGTATTCGGCCTGCTGTTCATGAACTTCAGGAGCATAGGTGAGAGCCTCATCGTGATGCTATCGCTCCCGTTTGCGCTCGCTGGTGGTGTATGGATCATGTGGATCCTTGGCTACAACATGAGCGTGGCCGTGGCAATTGGATTCATCGCACTGGCGGGCGTGGCGGCACAGACGGCCGTGATTCTTCTCATCTATCTGGACCACGCATGGAATGATGTTGTGCGCAGGCGAAAACTCGAAGGAGTAATGCCCACGCTCCTGGATTTGCAGGAGGCCGTGCGGTACGGGGCTGTCGAGCGGCTTCGTCCCAAAATGATGACCGTCGCCGCGATTACTCTTTCACTTGTGCCGATTCTCTGGAGCCAGGAAACCGGCTCGGATGTGCTGAAGCGGATTGCGGCGCCCATGGTGGGCGGATTGATAACAAGCGCGGCGCTTACCCTCGTTGTCCTTCCCGCCGTCTACTCGTTGTGGCGCGAAAAGCAAATAAAAGCGGGCGATAACTGACATATGGGGGTTGCTCACAAAAACTCATCCGCCTACGGTATGGGAGCTGTCGCGGACTTTGTCCTCGTGGCAGAGCACCCATGCTAGAATGGTAGCACCGAGGCTGACTCCCATGTCCGCGACATTGAACGTCGGCCATCGCGACTGGCCAATGCCGATATTGATGAAATCAACCACGCCCTGTGCCGACGAGGTTCGATTTACAAGATTGGCGACGGCTCCGCTGGTAGCAAGGCCGAGCGCTAAAGCGCGCAGTTTCCCATCGGCTTTGGTGGAACGATACAGCAAGCCGATGGGAACGAGAGTGACAGCTGTAAGCCGAAGAAATACCCCGGCAAGGGATGGCTAAAATCGAGCGACGGATGAACGAGACAAACCGCACCGAAATGGTGCACGAATCCGGTCGCTGGATTGCCGTCATCCTCGTCACGTTCGCCTTCCACTTCGTATGGGAGATGGCCCAGCACAACCTCTTTCAACAGACACAGTCTATGCCGTTCTGGCGGGCGACAGCATGGTGTGTGAGAGCCACGGTCGGGGATCTCGCGATCACGACGATTGCGTTTTCGGCGGCGGCGATGTCGGGTGGACTGCATTGGCCGCTGATCCGGCGGCGTCTCTCCCCGGCGCTGATCTTCCTGACCGTCGGCATTCTCATTACCATCGGATATGAGATCTACGCCGTCTCGTCCGGCAGGTGGGCTTACGAAGAACGGATGCCGCGAATCTTCGGGATCGGATTGACGCCGCTGCTGCAATGGATCGTCATCCCGCTTCTGGAGATCGCCGCATTCCGGGTGATCTGGAGACCTGCTCGCATCGACCTGTAGTAACGCCCGCCGTGATCGCGCTTCAACCACCAAGAGCACAACGGAACGTCAGCCGCCGGTGCGATCGATGCGGTGCACGCGGGAGAATGCAACCGGGAGCTTGGAACCTGAGAACGATGGACGTGTCAAACTCGCGCGCCGTTGTTGCCACATTACCTTCGGGTTCAAGCTCATAATGGGATTCTCCGCCGCGACCCGCCCACCGGCTGCTGCTACATATACGTAGCCCGGTCC
>JBKJPM010000178.1:0-4586 GCA_046595175.1 Gemmatimonadaceae bacterium | reverse complement strand
GGCTTGGGATTGCCCATCTGTCGGTCCCTTTGTGGTCTGCTCGGATTTGAGCTCACTGTCTCCAGTGAAGCTGGAAAAGGATCCACGTTTACTGTCGACATGCGTCCTGCTCCAAAGGTGTCAGCGAACGAAGTGCTTCGGGGACCGGAAGCACTGGCTGCCGGCATCGACGCGGTACTGGCTGGCAAGCTGGTGCTCATCATCGATGATGACTCAGATTCGCGAACTCTCATTGCACATCAGGTGGCGTCTCTTGGTGGACGATCGGCGGGATCGTCTGGAGGAATGGACGCTCTGCGGGTCGCACGCGAGATCAAGCCCGACCTGATCACCCTCGACCTGCTCATGCCAGGCATGGATGGTTGGGACATGATGCAGGCGATCAAGGCCGACCCGGAGTTGCGTGAGATTCCAGTGGTCATCGTGAGTCTCGTCGCGCGCGAGCACGGCAGGGGGATGGTCGGCGCAATGTCGGTTCTTTCCAAACCTCTCGACCGCGAATCGCTTGCTCAGGTGCTCAAGAGAGGGATTGGTGTAGGACGAGTGCTCGTAGTCGAAGATGATGCCGACACCCAGTATCTGCTAGCGTCCTACCTATATGACGAAGGCGCAGCAGAAGTCCGAACGGTAGCCGGCGCCAAGGACGCAATACGCGCACTGGAAGAATTCCATCCCGACCTGGTTTTGCTGGACATGGTCGTTACGCAGAGTGGAGGAGAAGGATTTCTTCAAGCGCTCGGACGTCTTCAGGAAGGTAGCCAGCCACAGGTTATTGTCGTGACAGGCGAGGAGGTATCCTCCGAGTTGATAAAAGATCTTGAGGTCGCTACCCTCAGCGTTGTAAGCAAGGGAAAGGACCTCGAAGACAACCTGAAGCGAAGTCTTCGGGAATTTTCAGCCAAACGCCATCTTACACCCGTACAACCGGCGCCAAAAATTAATGTCTGAGAATGTCAGATTCGACGAAGCTGCGATGGCTCTGCTGAACAGGGTCGGTGGAGAAACATTGATAGGCAAAATGACGGCACTGTTTTCAGTCAGTGCCCCGGCACGTCTCGATGCGGTGGCGGAGGCAGTCGCTTCGGAAGATCATGTTCGCGGGGCCGCAGCAGCACATTCGCTAAAATCAAGCGCCGGCCAGCTGGGAGCGATCCGGCTGCAGCATATTTGCGAGAAGCTCGAGGCCGCGTTACTCGAAGGGGATATCCCAAGTGCGCGTTTGCAGCTACCACAATCAAAAGAAGAACTGACCGCGGCCATGGAATGGATGAAACAACGGAGATCAGAGTCATGAAGCGAATTGCCGTCGTGGAGGACAACCCGGACAATCGCCTGCTCGTGTGCGCACTGCTGGGGGATGCTTACGAGATCGATGAATACGAAGACGGGATTTCGGCGCTTGCAGCACTGCCGGGCAAACTCCCGGACCTGGTGCTCCTGGATATCTCCCTCCCCGCAATGGACGGCTCGGAGGTACTGGTGCGAATGCGCGCTGACGAACGCCTCAAGTCACTTCCAGTGATTGCGCTCACGGCGCACGCCGGACCGGCCGACCGCGACAGATTTCTCGCCGAGGGATTCGACGATTACATAACAAAGCCCATCACCGATGAATCGATCCTGTTCGCGGCGATCCAGCGATTGATTTGACCTTCGAGGGAAGGATGCAAGTCGCAACGTGACTTTTACGCTGATTCAGGAACGTAGTCAGGGCGTCGCGGGTTTGTTTTGAAAACCCTTCCGCTCCATTGCCCCCCATTCTTTTCGCCCGCGCATGAACTTCCATAAGCCGCGAAGGCGCCACCACACTGTCATCTGCCGGTAACCCATGTTCTCGAGGAGTGTGAGACCGAACAGCCTCACTCGATCCTCGAAACGTTCGTACCTGTGGAAGCTGATATCTTCCAGGATTAACGTGAACGCCGTCAGGGCTGTCCCGAGACCGTAAGCGGTCAGGTAAAAGAGGAGCGCGAACTTCAGGTCGAGCATTCCGAAGACGAGCCCGACTGCAAGCCCAACGAGACCGAACGCTTCAATGACGGGCGCACAAAGCTCGACAAAAAAGTAGTATGGAACCACAACCATTCCCGTTACGCCATAACGTGGATTGAGAAACATGTCACGATGCCTCCAAAGCACGTCGGCCAACCCGCGCTGCCAACGATCGCGCTGCCTTCCAAGTACCCTGAAAGACTCTGGTGCTTCCGTCCATGCAACGGGATCCGGGACGAACTCGATAGTTCCCGGATTCCCTGCTTCATACGACCGGCGCTTCAAGCGAATCACAAGCTCCATGTCTTCGCCAACAGTGTCATGGAGGTAACCGCCTGCGTCGATGACAGCTTCACGCCTGAATAGTCCAAATGCGCCGGAGATGATAAGATTGCCGCCCAACCTGTTCCACCCCAGTCGGCCGAAAAGAAAGGCGCGCAGATATTCAACGACCTGAAATCCCGCGATCATGTTGCGCGGAACTCTCGTTATTGAAACGCGACCCGATTCTACGGTGCAGCCATTGATGATTCGTATTGTTCCGCCAGATGCCAGCACGTTGTTCTTGTGGAGAAAAGGCCGAACCATTCGCTGCAACCCATCAGCTTCAATCAGTGTGTCCGCGTCCATTGCACACACAAGCTCACCATGGGCGAAGTTGAGACCGACGTTCAGTGCATCTGCTTTTCCGCCATTCTCCTTGTCGACAACCACCAGTCCTTTGTAAGTCCGTGACCGGTAGACGGCCCGGACCGTTTTGGTCGAGATCAGCTGCTCGTAAACATTCTTTACCGGTACCAGGTCGAAGTTCTTTATAAGTACGTCGACCGTTGAATCCTTGGAACCGTCGTTGATCACGATTACTTCGAGCTGCGGATAGTGCAGCGAGAGCAGGGCGCGGAGACTCACTTCCACGGTCGCTTCTTCATTGTATGCCGGCGCGAGCATCGTGATTGTCGGCGACAATCGCGAGCTAAGCAGCCGCCACCGACTCTCGCCGGAAATCAGGAGCAGATGGCGGCGCATTTCAAGATATGCGCTCACCAGCAAAACCAGATACCAGCCGTTCACCGCGATGAAGTACATCAGAACGATGAACTCCGACCGCAAAAGGAATGAGGCAAGAAGGCCCGCGAAAGTCTGATTCATTCAGCGAGCGGGGTATCGAGTATCAGCTGTGCGATGTCTGCGACACTTTCATTCTCGCTGGAAGCCGCACGTTGAAGCAGCAGCATTCCCGGCCCTCCGATCTTTCTCAGAGCCATCGCCGATTCGCGGCGAACAGGCCATGCAGGGTCCGCAAGCATCCTGGACATCTGCACCGCAGCAGGCCAGTGCTTCATCTTACCCAGTCCCGATGCCGCCGCAGCGCGAACCTCGGGAATCGGGTCATTCAAAGCTTCCATCAACAAGTTTTTGGATTCATCGCTTCCAATGGAAGCGAGCAGGCGCACTGCCGAAGCTCTGACTGATGGATCTTTATTTCGCGAATGCAGGAGGCCGGCTTTCAGAAAGCGTGGCTCAGCTATCGCCGCTGCGAGTTCAAGTCCCAGTTCCGCCGCAGTACCATTGCTCTTCTCAAGGTATTCGCCTAGCGGAGCGACGACTTCCCTTCCCATCCTGAGAAGCGCATCCTGCACGGCGAACCGGAACTCCGTGTCAGAATCACCAAGTAGCGCAAGCATCTCGTCGATTACTGCCGGCCCAGGCTGAATAGCGGCCCACTCGGCAGCCTGTGCGCGAACATCCGGATGAGAATCGCGTAATAGCCGCCGCACCACATCATCCGTCTCATCGAGATTCGTAAGCAGACGAGCCCCACGAAGACGGTTTTTCCACCTGCGGCTGTTGCAGTAGCCTCGCGCCAATTCAACCAGCCCTGTTGATCGCGCAGCGGTGCGCAGCCTGTCCTTCGCATCCCCTGAAATGTTGCGGGACATCTCCAGAAAGGCGGTTGTTTTCACCCTCCTCGGCAATCGCTTCAGGACCTGAATGTCGGCGGTCGACCGAGTCGTCCCGGCAATGATCTTTACCAGCGCACTCCTGGCATGGACCAGCTGGGCAGAATTGCGCTGTGAGATTATGTAAAGCCATGCGCCGTGAGCAAAGAAAAGGACTACCGAGAAAACAAGTAGTCCCAACTCGATCAGCATGACCAAATCGAGGATCCGTGGATTGATCACACGGGCTTGTCGCCGAGCACGGCTTTTAGTTTCTGCATCAGCACCGGGATGCTGAATGGCTTGGTTATGTGATCAGTCGCGCCCATTTCCAGCGCCGACAGGATGTCCGATTCGCCACTGCGAGCTGACAGCATGAGAACTTTTGTGTTGGCGGTCACCCGCTCTCTAGCCAGCACGCGCATTACATCCAGCCCATTCATGCCCGGCAGGTCGACATCGAGGAGAATTACGCGCGCAATCACTTCGGGAGTCCCGCCGGTGAGGGAATTCACAGCCCTGTCGCCGCTCGTAAAAGCCGTGTAACTCAATCCCTGCGTTTCCAGACTGTGTGTCAGGAGTCCAACCAGCGCTTCATCATCGTCGATGACAACCACATCGACTCGCTTGGTCGCCGCGTCTACCACCATGCCT
>JBKJPM010000154.1:0-10659 GCA_046595175.1 Gemmatimonadaceae bacterium | reverse complement strand
GATCCGAAACGACCCGTTCCGGCCGCAGCCCACTGTTCCTTGAACTTGTCGAAGCCGCCGAATGTGGAATTGATCGCATCGCCCAGTTCGCCTGAAGGGGCGCCGCCCGAGTTCGGTCCCATGATCTCCCAGAACATGGAGTGATTCCAGTGTCCGCCACCATTGTTGCGGACTGCCGCGCGAACGGCCTCTGGAACTGAATTGATACCGCGCATCAGATCATCAAGCGACTTGCTGGCCAGCTCCGGAGCCTTTTCGATTGCGGCGTTGAGGTTGTTCACATAAGCCTGGTGATGCTTGCCGTGATGGATTTCCATCGTACGAGCATCAATGTGCGGCTCGAGGGCGCCGAAATCGTAGGGAAGTACCGGAAGTGAGAAAGGCATTTTGTCTCCTTGGTGTTGCGATTAAACCGATTGACCGCCCACGGCGGCACGTTTACGACTCCGAAGCCAGCTGATAATTCCCGGCAGTAGAGATACAAAGATAACCAAGATGATGACCACCTCGATGTGATCCACCACACCGGGTACATAGGTCGCCAGGAAATATCCCGTGAGCAGCATTCCCCAGACCCAGAGAATCGAGCCGATCACGTTGTAAACGATGAAACTCTTGAACTTCATTCCTGCAACTCCGGCGATAAGCGGCGCGAAAGTCCGGACTATCGGCATGAATTGCGCAAGGATGATTGTCATGCCACCATGTTTCTCATAAAAATCGTGCGACCTGACTAGGTGCTTCTTATTGAACAGCAGTGAGTCTTCCTTGCGAAAGATCCGGGGGCCGGTCGCCTTCCCGATAAAATATCCGGTAGTGTTCCCGAGCACGGCGGCAGCATTGAGGAGAAATCCCAGCTTGATCACATTGAGGTAGCCCTGCGCGGAAAAAAGCCCGGCAGTGACGAGCAGCGAGTCGCCGGGGAGAAAAAATCCGGCGAGCAGACCGGTTTCTGAAAAGATGATGGCCGTGAGCCCAAAGTATCCAGCCCATTTAATGAGTGCTGGTAAATCGTATATGCGATGAAACAGATCGAGGAGATCTTGCATTAAATGAAGTATGAAGAAAGGTCGCGCGAGGAAGTCGGAAGTTCACAGCTTGGCAAGCTCTGGTCAACGGCACACGAAATTGCGATGTCGTTCGACACCAGCGATCGCAGCCGCTGGCAGCGCCGGGGCGTTACACGCCGAGGCGAAAGGGTTTTCAATGTCCTCTCCGGGGCGCTGCTCGTGATGTTCGCGATCGGATGGACCTGGTCGATAGCGAACGCGAAAATCGGGGTCGACGTTCCCCATGGCGTGAACCCGACTACGGCCCGCGTTTCCTCGGCCCTCACCGACGGTGACGCGCCGTCGCTTGCCTACCTCACCGACGCAATGCTGGAATCGGTTGTCCCGAAGGGAGAGAGCGGGAAGCTGCGCGCGCGTATCGCCGCACCTGGCTCAGCTGTAGGGGTGGATACTTTGCCTGCCGGGGCGGTTGCGACTTTTTCGTCCGGGAATGCGGCCGAATCCACGCACATCTTCCGCGCTCCCCAGCGGACCGGGGTCTGGAAGCTCGCCATCAACATGGGTAATGCAGTCCGTTCAGTATCTGACTTCAGCATCATCACCCAAAAGCCAGCGACCGAAAAGAGGGCCGGAAAGATTGGATTGTATTTCATCGGGAACTGGCCAAACCGTGGCAAAACTCCCAAGGCGGACTACACCCCACCCAGCGGATTCATTGAAGTCACTCCCGACAACCAGGACACTCCCCTGTCGGAGCATTTCAAGATGCGCGACTTCCTCCCGCATGATCAGCCCAACGTCTGGCCGAAGTATCTCGTGATCAGCCTGAAGCTCATCGACAAATTGGAGCTGGTCCTGGCGGATATGCAGAAGCAGGGAGTGAATCCGAGAGGAGTCCGCGTCATGAGCGGCTTCCGGACACCCCAGTACAACGCGACCGGGGGCGAAACGGGCGGCCGGGCAGGTCTAAGCCGTCATATGTACGGCGATGCGTCGGATATCTTTATAGACAACGACGGAAACGGGGGAATGGACGACCTGAATAGGGACGGTCGGGTAGACATCGGGGATGCCAGATTCATCCTCGCAGCCGTAAATCGCGTCGAAGCGGCACATCCTTCGCTGATAGGGGGTTGTGGCGTGTACGTAGCCACACCGGCCCATGGGCCGTTTACACACATCGACACGCGCGGATATCCCGCGCGTTGGTAATGCAAAGGGAGATTGAAAATGGCAAGCGGAACGATTGATTCACCAGTGACAGACGAGCATCGGCAGGCAGGGAAGACCGCGAAAACAGACCCGGCGATGCCCATCCGTCAGGAGGACCTCGAGCCGTATACCGGGCTCGGCTACCTCTCGAAGCTGTTCAAGGTGATGGCAATCATCCTGCTCCTGCTCCTTGTTTCCGAGATTGTGACCGGGTTCATGGCGCAGGGAACGGAAGCCATTCCAACCCTGCTCGGAGAGATTAGCCGGCTGGTCGTTCTCTCTGGCTTGCTCTGGGGCAGCGGCGATCTTGCGCTTCTGCTGATCGATGTCGGGCATGACGTGCGCGCGACGCGCATTCTCCTCGGAAGGCAGGCAGTGCATCAGATAACAACAGTGAGTGGTGACCGGACTCAAACCGAGCGTGGCCCGCGGTAAACGGATGAATTGTTGGTCAGGTAGCAGCAGATCCTGTCCAATGCTCTTCGGTACGACAGTTGCCTATGTGTGTAGCACGCTGCCAAGGACGATCGGGGCGTAATAACTTTTAATCAGGGGACCTGCGCATGCTGTGGACTATTGCCGTAATTCTCTTCGTGCTGTGGCTGTTGGGCTTCTTCGTCGCGCACGTTGGTGGCGGGCTGATTCACCTGCTCCTCGTGATCGCCGTAATCGTCATCGTCTATCGCTTGATCACGGGCCGACCGGTCACCTGATCGCTCCGGCGAAACATTTCGCGCCCGTGAATCGCACAGATTCATGGGCGCGTTTGTTTTATAGTGTAGTGTGAATTCTTCCGCACTTTCGAGCGTCGCCGTGGTTCTGGTGGAACCGCAGAACCCTGTGAACATCGCAACCTGCATCCGTGCGATGAAGAACATGGGCGTCTCCAATCTTCGGCTGGTTCGGCCCGTAGACTACGATCCGTGGCGCCTTGAGGGAATCGCCCATGACACGACAGAAATTATCGAGGGAATCAGGAAGTTCGATACGGTCGAGGAGGCCTTGTCGGACTGTGTCCGTGTCGCTGGATTTACCGCCAGGCGCAGAGCCGCGAAGAGGCAGACTGTCCGTCCTGGGCAGGCGGTAAGGGAAATTCTGGAGTATGCCGAGTCTGGTCCGGTCGCGTTCATGTTCGGCCGGGAGGACAAGGGCCTTTCGAATGACGAGCTCGACCGTGCTCACCTGGTGGTTACCATTCCTACCACCGACTACGCGTCGCTGAATCTGTCCCAGGCGGTTCTCATAGCTATGTACGAACTGCACACAGCCGTAGAGGACGCGACCAGGCCGCTTGGGACTCCCCGAAAGGACGCACCTCCATCCTCTGGTGAGGAGTACGAAATGCTGTTCGCTGACACTGAGCGTGCTCTGGAGACTATCAGCTTTTTCAAGACCAGGTATCCGGAGCACATTATGCGAAGTGTTCGCTCGCTGGCATACCGCGCGGCCCCGGATTCGCGTGAAATCGCGTTGCTTCGCGCCATATCAATCGAGGTAGTTCGCACTGTCGACAGAGTTAGCGGAAAAAAAGGTTCAAACGAGAGTGCTTGAGCCGCTTGCATACGTGCGCAGGGAGAATAACTTTCCGCGCGAAGTTTCCTTGTGAAGTATTTCACAACGTCGAGGAAATGAATCGCCTTTTGAAAAAATTCTTTCCAGTGAATGTGCGTAAGAAATGGCTGGCGGTTCCCGGATTCTTCGCACTCGCTGCGCTGGCTACGGTTTTGTCGGCGTACAGCGCGGCTTCTTCGAGTCAGGGCAACTCGCCCGTCCAGCCAGTTCGATTTCCGCACCCCACGCACGTTCAGACTCTCAAGATGAATTGCGTGTATTGCCATTTTGCGGCGAACAAATCGCCGGACCCAGGGATTCCTGCGATGAGCACCTGCATGGGGTGTCATACCGTCGTGGCGACCCAGAAGCCGGAGATTCAGAAGCTCGCCTCCTATTGGAATAAGAAGCAGCCGGTTCCATGGATTCGAATTCACAAGGTCCCCGAGTACGTTCACTTCCCGCACATGCGCCACGTGAATGCTGGCGTCTCCTGTCAGACCTGTCACGGACAAGTGCAGAATATGGCGCAGGTCCAGCAGCAGAATTCTCTCAACATGGGCTGGTGCGTGAACTGTCATATCGGCCGCTCCAATCCACCGTTCAAGGCGCGCTATGACTGCGCCACCTGTCACTACTAAATGAGTACGGAAGCCGAAAAGGGTGTCAAGCGCCGCGATTTCCTTAAAGTTGTCGGGGTCGGGGCGGCAACGGCGACTACAATTGGCTGCAGCTCCGAAAAAGTTGAAAAGCTGATCCCGTATCTGGTCTCGCCCGATGAGACCGTGCCGGGTGTTTCGACCTATTACGCCACTACCTGCCGGGAATGTTCGGCTGGATGCGGTCTGATTGCCGAAACCCGTGACGGACGGACCATAAAGCTCGAAGGAAATCCCGCGCATCCTGTCAACCGGGGCGCACTTTGCGCGCGTGGGCAGGCGGCACTGCAGGGATTGTACAATCCTGATCGTTTCCGTGGTCCGATGGTACGGAACGGAGGCGCGTTCAAGCAGGTTTCGTGGGATGAAGCGCTCAATGTCTTCTCACAGAAGCTGGCAGCATCGCGCGGCAATGGAGCTGTATTCATCAACCAGCACGAGTCTGGAAGCTTTCCGGCGTTCCTGGATGGTTGGCTCGCGTCCAATGGAATGGCGCCGCATATCAGCTACGACGGTGAGAGCGACACAGCCGCAATCGCCGCCAACCGTCAGTCATATGGTGTTGCGTGGCCGCGTTTCGACTTTTCGTCTGCGCGACTGATCATTTCGTTCGGCGCAGACTTTCTGGATTCGTGGGGACCATCGGTTTCGCAGCAGCTCGATTTTGCGGATGCGCGTGCGAAGCTGGAAAATGCGCCGCGCTTCTTCTATGTAGGGCCGCGCCGCTCGCTGACGGGACTTAACGCAGACGTCTGGATTCCGTGCAACCCCGGCTCTGAAATCGCTATCGCGCGAATGCTGGCTGGAACGATGACGGCAACGCAGGCGGCACAGGCGAGTGGTGCATCTATCGCTTCGCTAACGGCGCTCGCTCGTGAGTTCGCAGCCGCGAAGCCGAGCATGGTGCTGGCCGGAGGATCCGGTTCGAGAGGTCAGGAACTGGCGCTGGCGGTGAACGCGCTCAACGAAGCGTCGGGTAGCGTCGGAACCACGATTCGTCCAGCTGAAGCGCTGCTCGGCTACGAGCATCAGGCCTCGACGGCTGAAATCGGGTCGCTGATTTCACGAATGAACGCCGGCTCCGTCTCGGTGCTTATGGTTCGCGGCGCAAATCCGGCGAACGCCCTGCCGCAGTCGGCGGGTTTTGCTGCCGCCGTGGCAAAGGTCCCATTCAAGGTGAGCTTTTCCAGCGTTCCGGATGAAACAACAGCATTGGCAGACCTGATTCTGCCAGATCACCATTTTCTGGAACAGTGGGGCGATGCGGAGCCCATCCGTGGAACGCTGTCGTTACAGCAACCCACGATGGACCCCGTTTTCGATACGCGCGCAACGTCAGATGTGCTGATTGCCGCGTCGAACAAGACTCGCCCGGGATCGTACCCCGCTGATTATCGCACCTGGCTTGTTGCACGTTTCCCCGGCGGTGCGGCTGGTCTGACGAGTGCGCTCGGAAAGGGCTTCGCGTCAGGATCGGCGGCACCAGGCGCTGGCGCGGCGAGACCAGTTCCGCAGATAACCACACCTGCGGCGATTGATCAAACTCGCGGCGATTTCTACCTGATGGTATATCCGCATCCAGTGCTTGGCGACCACGGCGCGAACAAGCCATGGCTGCAGGAGCTACCGGACCCCGTCACGAAAATTTGCTGGCAGACAGTCGCTGAGATTCATCCGAAGACCGCTACAAAACTTGGAGTGGAAAACGGGGACTTGCTCAAGCTCGAGACCGACGCGGGAAGCATCACGGTTCCGACCCTCATCTATCTCGGCGTTACACCGGGCACCGTTGCAGTTGCTTCCGGTCGCGGCCGCAGAAATTCCGGACGGTATGCGTCGGCGGGTGCAAACGCATACGACATCCTTCCGACGGCGTTTGATGCGTCCGGCGGACTGGCGACGGTATCCACGAAGGTGCGAGTCACCAAGGCCGGCGGGTACAAGCAGCTTGTGACAACAGAAGGATCCGCCCGTCAGCACGGCCGCGGAATTGGACAGGCAATCGCCGCGAGCGAGCTGCAAAAGAGCGGTGAAGAGCATGGAGTTGAGGCTGAGCATCAAGAGTTTGTAGGCGATGCGAGCCATGAGTTTCTGCCTGGACTTCGCGCGCCAACGGCGAACGACGCGCAGGGTGAGTTCGGCGGACCCGGCACCAAGTCAAAAGAAAAGGGCATGTACGATCCGAATCACTGGAGCGGCATGGCCAAGCGCCGTTGGGCCATGACTGTGGATCTCGCTCGCTGCACCGGCTGCTCTGCGTGCGTTACCGCGTGCTACTCCGAAAACAACATTCCGACTGTTGGTGCCGAGTGGCAGGGCGCCAAGATCATGCCCGACAAAACAGGATTTGGCGCGAACATTCTCCGCAGCCGGGAAATGGCGTGGCTCAGAATCGAGCGCTATTTCGAAGGCGGAGAAGACGGCGGCTCGGATTTCGATACTCGCTTTGTGCCGATGCTTTGCCAACACTGCGGCAATGCCCCGTGCGAGCCGGTCTGCCCTGTTTACGCGACATATCACGCGCCTGATGGACTCAACGTGCAGGTGTACAATCGCTGTGTAGGAACGCGGTACTGCTCGAACAACTGTCCTTACAAGGTTCGCTACTTCAACTGGTTCGGATATGGCGAGCCGAATCGTGCGCAGTACGCGTTCCCAGAGCCGCTGAACTGGCAGCTCAATCCGGATGTGACAGTGCGTGGAAAGGGTGTGATGGAGAAGTGCACATTCTGCGTGCAGAGAATTCGCGAAGCGGAAAATCGCGCCAAGCTGGAAGGACGCGAACTGATTCCGAATGAATTCAGCACGGCGTGTGCTGAAGCGTGCCCGTCGCGCGCGATCACCTTTGGGGATGCGGCTGATGACAGGTGGACCGTCGCGCAGCTCGCCCGTGACAAGCGCGCATATCACGTATTTGAAGAACTCAACACATATACAGCAGTCGTGTATCTCAAGAAAGTTCTGCACGCCGCACCCGGTGAATCCCCAGCGCCTGCTGGAGCGGCTCACTAGTGGCTACGATGGCGAAGCCGGTGAATCCGCGTGACGAGCCGCGCCGCCCGAATATTGCGAGTGCAGACGTTCAGCTACCGGCGGTAAAAGACTACGAGCAGGTCGATCGGGAAATCATTGGAACGCTTCACCCGACCGTCGCGTGGTTCATCGGTTTGGGCGTTGCGATTTTCTTCCTGTTGATCGGAGCGGCCGCCTGGACCTACCAGATTTATGCAGGTCTCGGCGTCGCCGGGTACAACCCACCGGTGATGTGGGGCGTTTACATCATCACCTTTGTTTTCTGGGTTGGTATCGGTCACGCTGGAACGCTGATCTCGGCCATCCTGTATCTCTTCCGCGCGGGTTTCCGTACGACCATTTACAGGTGCGCGGAGGCCATGACCGTGTTTGCCGTCATGACCGCCGGCCTTTTCCCGATTCTTCACCTCGGGCGGCCCTGGAAATTCTTCTGGCTGATTCCGTATCCCAACTGGCGGTATCTCTGGCCGCAGTTCAAGAGCCCGCTGGTCTGGGATGTATTCGCGATTCTTACCTACCTCACGATCTCGTCAACATTCCTTTATGTAGGACTTGTTCCCGACATCGCTGTGCTTCGCGATCGCGAAAAGAATCCTGTTCGCAAGAGAATCTTCGCGGTGCTTTCGCTGGGATGGCGAAACACTGACAGGGAATGGCGCCACTTTACACGGGCGTATCTTTTCCTCGCGGCATTCTCGACGCCGCTGGTGCTCTCCGTCCACTCAGTCGTTTCCTTCGACTTTGCGATGGCGCTCACGCCAGGCTGGCACACGACGATCTTCCCCCCATACTTTGTTGCCGGCGCAATTTTCTCAGGCATCGGGATGGTCTTTACGATCATCATTCCGCTGAGAAAGTGGTTCGGTCTCAGGCACTACGTCACGATCAACCATCTCGACGCGGCCGCAAAGCTTTGCCTTTTTACTTCGCTCGTCGTTGGCTGCGCCTACATGACCGAGTGGTTTGTCGCGTGGTACAGTGGGAGTGAAGTCGAGCAGAGCTTCTTTGCAAACCGAATCTGGGGACAGTGGTGGTGGTCGTCGGCAATCCTGTACACATGCAACATGATCCTGCCGCTCTCGCTCTTCTTCCAGAAGCTTCGCAGGAACCCAACCTGGCTGTTCATTCTTTCGTTCTTCATCAACCTCGGTATGTGGTTCGAGCGATTCGTGATCGTCGTGCCTTCGCTGTCGCACGAGTTTGAGCCATGGCAGTGGACCAGCTATCGTCCGACCTGGGTTGATTTTGCAATTCTGGCCGGCAGCTTCGGCTGGTTCTCGATGTGGTTTCTGCTATTCATCAAGCAGCTGCCCGTGATCGCCATTTCTGAAGTGAAGGAAATCATTCCGCCGAAGCTCCGTCACGCACATGCGCACGGAATCAATTCTGGCGGACGACACCTGGACTTCGAAGCTGATACTCCGGGAGAGCACGACTAGTGCGCGGCGTCGTCGGAGTATTTCCCGAGCTGGATGCGGCTGTGGATGCGATCCACGAGCTCAAGAAGCAGCGCCTCGGCGAGGTGACCGTTTATTCGCCCACGCCTAGGCATGAGCTCGAGCACGCGATCAATGCGGGTCCGAGCGTTGTGCGTCGTTTCACTTTGTTTGGCGGCCTGGCTGGAGTGACCTTCGGATACTGGATCGCGATCTGGACATCTGATTTTTGGCCGCTCGTTGTGGGCGGCAAGCCCGTCGCATCATGGGTGCCGTATACCATCTTCGGATTCGAGGTAATGGTGCTCGTCGGTGGTCTGTCCACGGTTTTTGGAATGTTCATCAACTCCCGAATTCCGAGGCTCACGATGGCGGTCGGCTACGATCCCCGCTTTAGCCACGGAGATTACGGGATTTTTGTTGCGTGTTCGCCCGAAAAGGCTCGCGATACCGAGAAGGTTCTTCGGGACGCGGGTGCAGTGGAGGTGCGCGGTGAACGCTAGACTCAGAATGCTGGCGATCATCCCAATTTTTGGAATGGTCGGCTGCGAATGGTTTTCAGACTTCAAGCGCCAGCCGTCGCTCAGCACATGGGAAGTTGTAGGCGACAGCACACGTCCATCGCGCGGTAATCCGCAAAACTCTGTTCCGTTCGGCGGAGCCGCTGTATCCGGATTCCAGATCTCCTACGCCGGAATGCCGGCGACAATCGATTCCTTCAACATTCTCGTGAATCCGACACCTGCGAACGATGCGTCAATCGAGAACGGTCACAAGTATTTCCAGATCAACTGCGTGCCGTGCCACGGCGACAAGGGAATGGGCGATGGACCGGTTACCAAATACGGAATGCCGGGCATCAACCTCGTTACCGAAATCACCAAGGGCCGGAGTGATGGCTACATCTTTGGAATGATTCGCAACGGGCGCGGGCTCATGCCGCCCTACAATAGAATCGAAGAAATGGACCGATGGGACGTCGTGAACTACCTGCGTGGATTACAGGGAAGTCTGGGACGTCAGGTGGCGGTCGGCCCACTTGCAGCGCCCGGCGTAACTGGAAAAATGCTCCCGGGCGCCAGCAGACTCGGGCCCACCAGACCGGTACCGTATTTCCATTCCGGAATGTCCGAAAGCAAACCTGCAGGCGATTCTGTGGCTACCGTCGATTCTGTGGCTACCGTCGATACGGCGCGCCGGGATAGCGTGAGCGGGAGGGTCCGATGAGCGCGCACGCTTCACCGCCGCCCAGCCGCGACGATCTGATCGCGGGAAGCTCGCGCCCGATTGCTGCCAGCGTGATTCTAGCCTGCAGGATTCTCGCGGTGCTGGGAATGCTGCTGTTTGTTGTTGGTGCTGTAATGGGCAATCCGCGCGCATGGCAGGCGTTCCATTTCAACTGGCTTTTCTTCACGACTGTTTCATCCGCCGGTGTGATGTTCGTTGCAGTTCAGCGTATTACGACAGCACGCTGGTCGCGTTCGATCATTCGACTGCTGGAAGGCTACGTCGCATTTCTTCCAGTCGCATTCGTATTTCTGCTGCTCATTGTGCTCTTTGGGCGGACGCCGATCTTCCCCTGGGCGACTCACATGCCCGAGATACACGAGAAGCAGGTGTACCTCAGTCTCGGGTTCTTCATCCCGCGCGTCATTTTCGCGTTCGCGGTTATCTGCGCCCTGAGTCTATGGTACATCTACACTTCCGTGCGGCTGGATGTCGGTCTTGTGCCCGAGTCTGGCGCAAAGTGGGCGCGTG
>JBKJPM010000096.1:0-10501 GCA_046595175.1 Gemmatimonadaceae bacterium | reverse complement strand
CTGGAGCAGCCGGTCGCGAAAGAGGATATTGAGGGACTTCGATACGTGCGCGAGAGGTCAAGGATTCCTGTATTCGCCGACGAGTCGTGCATGACAGCAACCGACATTCCCCGTCTTAAGGGAGCGGTTGACGGGATCAATATCAAACTCGCAAAATGTGGGGGCCTGCGTGAAGCCGTACGAATGGTTCACACTGCGCGTTCGTTCGGTATGCAAGTCATGGCGGGATGCATGATTGAGACGAGCCTTGGAATCACGGCAATCGCGCAGATTGCGCCGCTCCTGGATGCGGCTGACTTCGATGGAGCGGCGCTGCTCGAGGAAGATCCCTTCGTAGGCGCCTCGATTGCCTGTGGTAACATTACTCTTCCAACAGGGCCCGGCCTCGGCGTCACACGCGCTGAAGCATCGTGCGCTCAGGCGTAAGCTGGATCCTTGGCTGAGCGCCGAGTTGAAGTTGCGCTGCCCGTTCCCGTCTATCAGAATTTCACGTACACCGTTCCGGATGAACTAACCGGGAAAGTCGCGGCGGGGTCGCGTGTCGTGGTGCAGTTTCGGAATCGCGACATCGTTGGAATCGTTCAGGGTGAAAGCGAAGGGAAAATCCTGAAGCGGAAACCAAAACTGATAAAGTCCGTTCTGGATGACGCTCCTGTCGTCGGCCGAGAGATGCTGGAACTGTGTCAGTGGATTGCCGACTATTACATCATCCCCCTCGGCGTAGTTCTCCGCGCGGCGCTCCCAGCTGCGCTCACAGGCACGCGACAGACCGATCCGCCAAGGAAGACGGAGCGGGTCATCGAGATTGTTTCGCCCGCACTATCAATCAGCGAGCGCGATTCGGTTTTTGGCCGTGCAAAACAGCAGCGCGCAGTGTTCGAGCTGCTCGAGTCGCTCGGCGGAAGAAGTAGTATCGCTCACCTGACGGAGCAGCTGAGTGTCTCTTCCTCTGTGCTCAAGGCCCTGGAATCGAGGGGTCTTGTTGCCATTTCCAGCGAAGAGGTAGATAGGGACCCCTTCGCGGCGCGCGCACTTTCAGCGGTGGCGAAGCATGTTCCAACTCGCGAGCAAACCCAGGCAATCGATCGAATGAGCGCCGCTGACCACGGCGATGTATTTCTGCTGCACGGAGTCACTGGCAGTGGAAAGACGCTGGTCTACATCGAGCTTCTCAAGAAGGTGGTGTTGGAGCGAAACCAGGGCGCGATCGTGCTGGTTCCAGAGATCGCGCTCACGCCCCAGACCGTGGACAGGTTTCGCGCAGTGTTCGGCGACAACATTGCCGTGTTGCATTCGGCACTGAGCGATGGTGAGCGCTACGACGCCTGGCTCGCGCTCAAACGTGGAGACAAGCGAATTGCCGTAGGCGCGCGCTCGGCGATCTTTGCCCCGATCAGGAATCTTGGGGCCATCATTCTCGACGAAGAACACGAGGCCAGCTACAAGCAGGGCGAGAATCCGAGATACCACGCGCGCGAAGTTGCGATTGTCCGCGCGAAAATTGAGGGCGCCGTAGTCGTACTGGGGAGCGCTACTCCATCTCTGGAGAGCTGGGTGAATGCCGCTTCCGGAAAATTCGAGCTGCTAACGCTTCCCGACCGGGTGGGGGGCGCATCGCTCCCAAAAATCCATGTGGTGGACTTGAGGGAAAAAAAACAGCCCGGGGCACACGCAGCGGGCCCCACCTATGATTGGGTAATTCGCTCCGAGCTCGATGCAGCTCTTAAGCACACACTCGAACGCGGAGAGCAAAGTATTCTGCTGCTGAACCGGCGAGGATACTCGTCGTTCGTTCAGTGCTTGGAATGTGGTCACGTGATTGTCTGCCCGAACTGCAGCATAACACTGACGCACCACCGCGCACCTGAAAGACTGATCTGCCACTACTGCATGCATTGGGAAGAGGTTCCAGAAAAGTGCGAACGATGTTCCGGAGTGACGATGCAGCAGCGCGGTCTTGGGACGCAGCAGGTAGAGCGGCTGCTATCCGAGAGATTTCCCTCCGCGCGAATCACACGAATGGATGTTGATACCACTTCAGGGAAGTGGGCGCACACCGAGATACTGGATCGCGTTGGCCGCGGTGAGGTGGACATTTTGCTTGGAACGCAGATGATTGCAAAGGGACTGGATTTTCCGAACGTCACGCTGGTCGGCGTGGTGGACGCAGATGTTGGAATCAATCTTCCCGATTTTCGCGCCTCGGAGCGGTGCTATCAGCTGCTTGCCCAGGTGGCAGGGAGGGCAGGGCGCGGCGCGAAGGGAGGGCGGGTTCTGATCCAGACCCGCGTGCCGGATCATCACGCCGTGCGATGTGCGCTGAATCATGACTACCAGGCTTTTGTGCGGGAGGAGCTGGATGGCCGGGTGAGTCCACCGTATCCGCCCAACACACGTCTCGCGAACATTGTGTTCAGTGGCGTAATCGAGGATGACGTTGCAAAGCTTGCGCTTGCCGGGGGTGAATGGCTGCGGGAGCTGATCGTTCATGCAAAAGCGCCGGTGGAGATTGTCGGTCCCGCGCCATCCGCCATCGAGCGCATCAAGACACGCTGGCGATGGCATGCGCTTCTCAAGTCCGGGAATCCGGCGGAGCTGACGCGGGTCGGAAAATATTTTATGGAACGGTTCGAAGTTCCCGCTGCCGGCCAGATGCGCGTCACGCTGGACCGGGATCCGGTTACGCTTCTGTAATTGCATTGCCGCTTCATTGGCTCATTACCCCTCCGTTACTCCTACTGCATCTTTAAAGCTGTGAGCAACATCAAGCATCCGGATTTTTCGCGCCCGCAGTTCCAGACCTGCCCCGACGCCACATTTGCGGGGGCACCCAAGGACGGAGTTTGCCCGGAAAATTTCTTTTCCACGACAAACCTCCCCACGTATGTGAGGATTGCCGGCGAATGGCGAATGGCTCGCGATCCGCGAATGGATGGCGCGCTCATTCTCGACAGTGACGGAGTGCTCTGGATTCGCGAAGGTCGCAAGCTGAACACGGGCGACATGGTGGCGGTGGGCCGAGCTGAGGATGGGAGCGAAGGGATTTATGTGCATTCCGAGTCATTCCTGGCGGATGATTCCGAAGGTGAATTCCAGTTCATGACCAGCGAAGTCTCGAGAGAGAAGCCCATCGACTATTCGCTGATGGCGAGCATTCTGGTGGACGAGCGCGATCGCGGCGGATATCCCATTTGGGTGACCGGACCAGCCCTGGTGCATTCGCGCGCGCGCGCCGACATGGTGTGGTTCATCGAGAATGGTTTCGTTGCGGCGCTGCTGGCTGGCAATGCTGTGGCGGTTCACGACATTGAAGCTGCGATCTTCGGCACGACACTGGGTATGACCGAGCGCGGTTCTGCGAGCGTGGGCGGTCACGGCCTGCATATGCGAGCTATCAACCAGATTCGTTCGGCCGGCTCGATCAGGAATGCAGTGGACAGTGGAATTCTCACGAACGGGATTATGCACGCCTGCGTTCGGAGGGAGATTCCATTTGTATTAACCGGCTCCATACGGGATGATGGTCCGCTTCCCGAGGTGATCACCGACACGCTCAAGTCCCAGGACGCGATGAAGGCGCATACCAGCCGCGCGACAATGGCTATTCTTGTAGCGACTGCACTTCACGCGATTGCTACGGGTAACATGCTTCCAGCCTATGTAACGGAACCTGACGGATCTCTTAGGGAGCTCGCAACCATATGCGTAGATTCATCCGAGTTCGTAGTTAGCAAGCTCAAGGATCGCGGGACGCACCAGGCGTTCGGCGTAGTCACCAACGCACAGGACTTCATGCATATCCTCCGCCTTTATGTGGAGCGCGAGATTGTTGAAAGAGCGGGGAAGCAATAGTGGTTGAGACGACACAGCGTTTCATTCGCGATATTGCCGACCGCGTCGGGCTGGACAACATTACGGAAGTGCATCTTTTTCCGCCCATCAAGCAGGGCGGCGTCGAGACTGGCGTTGCGGTCATAGCTGCCATCGTTCCAAATGATGACACGATCGAGAAGCACACGGTCTTCATGGCGCACTACCGCAGCACAATTAAGGGGCCGGACCGCGGAAAATGGGAAGTCGAAGTGAGAGCGGAAGCCGAAGCTCCGCTTGCGACCGTGGATGACGTAGTTCGCGGGGTCATGAAACGTGCGGGCGAGCAGTTCGAGCCGGAGCGGCTTTTCGCGGGTGAGGTGCGTACGATCGTGACCACTGACGGGGCCTAGCTGCGTCCTTCACGAGGATAGCGGGTCATCACGGCGCGATGAATATCGCGCGCGTCTTCCAGAGTTTCGCTCTCCAGGTCCAGCCATGTCGGCGCAACAATGAAGGGCAGAACCTGGTCTCCTCCTGCGGACCCGTGCGCGCCGATCTGGTCATCGAACGAGATTATGGAAGTTCCATCGTATGCTCCAAATAACACGCAGTCGCCGGAGTTTGGCTGGAGCACAAGTGATTCAACGGCTCGCGCGACCATCATCTCCGTTCCGTAGGTCTCAAATGGATTCCGTCCCGTCAGGACGGTGGTGATACCATTCACGACTACTGCTGATCCGTCCTTCGTTTCCAGCCGTACCCCATCGCGGGACCGTGTTGCAATCAGGCCGACACCTTCGTGCGCGAGCAACCGCTGGTACAGGCCGCGCCAGCGCGGATCGGCAGCGATGTCTTCTGTGCCGAGCTGGGTATCCCGGTCTGCAAAATAGATATGCGCGAGACAGGAACTGTATGTAATCACTACGTCATTCTCGATATCTACGCGGTATTTCTCCGGAAGGATTAGCTCCCTGAGCCCATAGCGACTGCGAATCCAGTCGCTCATTCGCAGCAGTGCGCGCCGCACGAGAGGCGGCGAAGCCAGCTCGGCGACGGTGTCCATGACCTCCGGGCCGACGTCCGCGTATTCACTGATATCTGAAAAGCTTGCATGCGAGCTGGGGCCGCTTTCATCGGGCGCTGCCTCACGGAGCAGGCGCGCCACGGTGGATGCAAGCGTCTCCTTGAACTCCACGCGATAACTTTTCGCCGCTGTCATTCCATGATCGGAAAGAATCACAAGGTCGTATCCGCGGCCGCCGGCCATGCGAATCATTCGATAGATTTCGGAAACTCGCCTGTCCGTTCGCTTGAGATCAAAGAGTGCCTGCTTGCTTGACGGGCCGAAGTGATGCGCAAGCTCGTCATACTGCATGAACGTGCTGTAGATGACGGGAACGCCCAGATAGATGTCAAGCAGGATTGCCATCGTCTGCAGCTCACGGACGACGACGTTGCTCAATATTCTGATGAAGGGGAAAATCCCCTCTGAGTGTGTGACGCGCCGCGCGAGCTCCCCGCGGAAGCGCTCCCATTCCTCGAGAAGGAATTCGAGCAGGGAGTAAACGAATATCCGGACAATCCGGATTGGGTGCAGCACGAGCAGCAGCGCCATCCGGTTTCCGCCCAGCCTGCGATAGACCGACATTTTTTGGCGGGTCGCGATCGTGAAGGCGACCGTTTCGGCGTCGCCGTCGATCAGGTTCACGTAGCTCGATCCGCCCGCCAGTGCGCCCGGCGACTTTATCCGGTCGCGAATGTACTGGACACCCTGCGGGCTGTTGCAGGTAATGACGCGACGCGCCTGCTTGTCGTAAAACCGGAATGCCGGTATTCCGCCATTCTCGCCGTGAAATATTCCCGCCTGGCAGTACGGCGTTGCGGATGGCAGGCCGCAAAACCACTGGCGAAGCTGGAACTCACCTGTTGACAGCAACGCGGCGATTTGCGGACAGTAGCCCCTGTCCAGTGCCCGCCGAAGATCGGCATACGCGAGAGCGTCGATCTGGAGCGCGACAAGACCGCGGCGTCCATCGTGCACGCGCTTCTCGCCCTTGAACGCCCGGTACTTGAGGTTGTAGTAAGCGCGAAGAAAAGGGCCGGCGCGAGGCGTCGACCTTCGTTCTGTCACGCGGTGTAGTTCCGCGCTATGCGAAGCAGCTCGCGCACAGGAACGGGTTTCACGAGCACGTCGGCGCAGCCGGCGTCAATTGCCCTCTGTCTTGTAATCGGGTCGGCGTAGCCAGTGAGCGCGATCGTGGTTTCCGGCTCGACTCCGTTGGAACGCATCTCCCCAAGCAGATCCAGGCCGTCGCCGTCCTGGAGCGTTACATCCAGCAGCATCAGGTCGGCTACGTCATCAGGAGCAAGTGCACGGGCATCGGCAATGCTGCCGGCAATAGTCACGCGGAATCCCGACCCCTCAAAGAGAATCCGCAGCGCATCTGTAACCAGCGCGCTGTCTTCAACGATCAGGACGTGTGGCTCACTCATTCGTCTGCTGCGCAGGAATCACGAATATGAACGTGCTCCCATTTCCCGGTTCGCTCTCGACCCAGATGCGGCCATCGTGCAGCTCGACGAGCCGGCGGGCAATGGCCAGTCCGAGGCCTGTGCCATGATGCGACCGCGACGCACTTGAGTCTACCTGCGCGAACTCCTGGAAGATCAGCTCATGATGCTCCGGCCGAATTCCAATTCCCGTGTCCTGCACCTCCACACGAATGTGCGGCTCCTCTTCCACGGGCATTTCCGACGCGCGAACAGATACGCCACCGCGATCGGTGAAGTCGATCGCGTTGCCAATGAGGTTGGTAATGACGTGCGTGATTTTGTCCCGGTCAGCACGCAACCGCAGCGACTCCGGAACGTTGATGTCAACGGAGAGTCCCTTCTTTACGGCAAGCGGCTCGTTTACGGCCATCACGTGCTCTACCACTTCTCCAATTCCGAACTCGGACAGGTTCAGGTCGAGTTGACCCCCCGCGCCCTTTGCATAAACCAGTATCTCGCCGATCATGTCGAGCAGCTGGCGACCGCCTGTGATGATTCCAGCCACGCTTTGAATCTGCCGGTCGTTCAGGCTGCCCAGCATCCCGTCGCGCAGAATCTCGGCGTGCGTGATGATCGCCGTGAGCGGTGTGCGAAGGTCGTGCGAAATGTTGGATAGGAACTGCGTCTTCAGCGCGTCCCGCGAATGCAGCTCGTTGATAACGCGCTGCCCTTCGAGTACCTGCGCCTCCAGAATGGCGATGCGCTCAGGAAGTGCGCGGGGTTGTTCGTGTGCCTTCATGTAACGGCTATTGCGGTCAATGGAGAGGGGGATTCGCCTTCGATGGAAGCTTCAAGCTGCTGTCTGCGTAACAATGTCCAGTATTTACCGCGGGCTGCAAGGAGTTCGTCGTGCACACCGCGCTCTACCACCATTCCTTCATCGAGTACAACGATCCAGTCCGCGTCGCGTATGGCGGTTATACGGTGCGATGCTATCACGGTTGTCTGTTTCCGCAAAGCACCCCGCAGCTCCCGAAGAATCGCAGCCTCGGTTTGGGTGTCCACCGCGGAGAGTGCGTCGTCGAGCACCACGATCGGAGGCTTTCGCGCCAGCGCGCGCGCCAGCGCGGCGCGCTGCTTCTGCCCCCCGGAGAGATTGATCCCGCGCTCGCCAAGCTGCGTTTCGTAGCCCCCAGGAAATCCAATAATCGTCTCGGAAAGTTGGGCGACTCCCGCCGCCCATTCCACGGCATCCGGATCCGACGCGCCATAGGCAATGTTCGCCCGAATCGTTTCGCTGAAAAGCAGGCTCTCCTGCGGAACAAAGCTTATCTCTTTCCTGAGCGTATCCAGTGGGAGATCCCGGATGTTCACTCCGTCCATGAGAATCTCTCCCTCCTGCGGGTCGTAGATGCGGGCGATCAGCTCCACGAGCGCCGACTTGCCGCTCCCGGTTGCCCCAACGACTCCAAGAGTTGCCCCCGCTGGCACCGAGAACGACACTCCGCGCAAAACCCACTCCGCTTCCGCATCACCGCGTGCCGGATACCTGAATCCAACATTGCGAAACTCGATCGCTCGGCCGCCGTTCGCGGTCGGAAGCGTACTCGGTGCTGCGGGAGTCCGTATCGAAGGCGATGCGACGAATATCTCGGTGAGCCTCGCCATTGACGCACTTCCGCGCTGGAAAAGATTTACAACCCAGCCCAGCGCAATGAGTGGCCAGGCAAGCATTGCGAGATACATGATGAATGCGACGAACCCGCCGACTGAAATCTTACCTTGTATCGCGAGGTAGCCTCCGACGCCAAGAACAACCACTCCAGCGAGTCCGCCGAAAAGAGCAAAGAGGGGATGCATGATTCCCCAGAGCCGAGCAAGCTTGATGTTTCGGCGAAGATATTCTTCGTTCAGCTGACCAAAACGCTCAATCTCTGCCCCTTCCTGCCGGTACGCGCGAACAATTCGCGTCCCGCTCAGGTTTTCCTGGGCGTGCGTCGTCAGGGTGGAGAAGTGTTCCTGCACTGCGTCGAAACGCGAGTGAATTGCCGATCCCAGCTTCACCGTGACCACCGGGAGAAGCGACAGGGGAATTAGCGCGAGAACGGTTAGCAGGGTATCGATCTTCAGCATGAAGTAAAGCGCGAAAATTGTTCCCGCGATTGTGTTGGTGAGGTACATGACTGCCGGACCGGCCGCCATTCTTACGGCGCCAAGATCGTTGGTCAGCCTGGCCATCAGATCGCCAGTGCGCGTTCGTCCGAAGTACGCGGCGTCCAGCCTCTGGAGATGCTGATATAGGTCGTCGCGAAGATCGAATTCGATGCGACGGCTTACCCCATTCAGAATTTCCCGCATCCCGTAACGGAGAACGCCGCCTATAAGCGCTGTCCCAACGATCGCGGCGAAGACCAGCAGAACAGGTTTCCCCGTTCGTCCGGCACTTATTTCATCGATTCCTTTTCTAAGCAGCCAGGGCACCACACTCGTTATGGCGCTCGAGAGCACCACGAACACGAGTCCGGCAGTCATTTGCGACCGGTACCGACGGTAATAGGGAATAAGGGGTTTAAGTGCTTTGAGATTTGGCACGGCGATTGCCCATTTATTGAGGGCTAAACACTTGTAAGAAAAGGGTTTGGAGCATCGTACAGCTCACGGAAAACGGAGGAAGCACAGATGTCAAAATATATTCTGCGTTACAGCGCCTCGCTGGCATTCGCAGTATTGGCTGCAACAGCCTGCAGCGACAAGAGCAAGACGTCAGACACGCTCGCACAGGACACGAGTCTGAATCGTGACCTTCAGCTTGCCAACAACGACAGCGCCGCCCAGCCCGCGCTGACCGACGTTCCCGCCAACAAAACGCCCGCACCGGTTGCTTCCAATCCGGCACCTGCGCGCACCGCAACCGCTCCGCGAGCACCAGCTCGCACAACCACGACAACCCCGTCGCGCACTTCGACAGCGACAACGTCCAGTGGAAATACGGTGACGCGTAACACGGGCGCTGGAGCAGCGAGATCGGGTATGATCGCAGCCGGCTCGACGCTCAACCTGAGCTCGGGGTCACGCATCTGTACGAACACAAATCGCGTTGGAGACCGTTTCACCGCGACCGTGCGTGAGTCCATAACCGGCAGCAACGGTGCAGTGATTCCAGCAGGCGCCAGCGCGCAGGTGGAAGTCACAGAGCTCAAACGCAGTGAGAACGCGAACGACAAGGTCGTCATGGGCTTCCGCGTCGTGTCGGTCAGTTTCGGCGGGCGTACCTATCCTGTGAGTGCCACGACGAGCTACGCAGAAGTGGACAAGGTCAAGAATCAGCCTAGCGGCAAGGACGCACAGAAAGTCGCGACTGGTGCCGCGATTGGTGCCATCGCTGGACAGATCCTTGGCAAGAACACGAAATCGACAGTCATTGGAGGCGCCATTGGTGCTGCCGCGGGCGCAGGTGCAGCTGCGGCAACTTCCAACTACGAAGGGTGTGTTCCCGACGGCGGACGTATTACCATCACGCTCAATTCGGGCGTAACAGTCAACACCTGATTCCGGAAGGCAGGACAAAAAAAGCCCGGGAAATCTCCCGGGCTTTTTTTTTAATATCCGGCGGGTGCTCCGTGAGAGCGCGGGTCGTCGAATCCTTCCCAGCCTCCCTTTACGCGCATTATCGCCGCCGTGATTCCGACACCGGAAGTAGTCACCATGTTGTGGCCCGTCGCATTCAGCGCGGCCACAACTTTGGGAGACAGGCCGCCAGTTTCATAGTACGTGGAGTCCGGAAGCCACTGATGGTGTACACGCGGCGCAGACATGGCATCCGCCAGACTCATTCGGTGATCGACGACGTTGAGGATGACCTGCGCTACGCTAGTGATGATTCTGGGTCCGCCTCTTCCGCCTACGACAAGAAACAGCTCGCCGCGCGGATCCAACACGATTGTCGGCGCCATTGCGCTGAGCATCCGCTTGTTCGGCCCCACAGCATTTTGCTCACCCTGCACCAATCCGAATTGATTAGGTGAGCCAGGCTTGGCGGCAAAATCATCCATTGTGTTGTTCATGAAGAACCCGGCGCCGCGCACGTATACACCATTCCCGAACAGGCTGTTAAGAGTGGTGGTGACTGAAACGGCATTGCCCCATTTATCCACGGCTGAATGCGGAGTTGTTTCCATTCCTTCGCGCATTGTCG
>JBKJPM010000180.1:0-5295 GCA_046595175.1 Gemmatimonadaceae bacterium | reverse complement strand
GCTGTTCACGGGCAGGAGCGCGTCGGCCGCAGCCTTGCCAACGAGCGCCTGTGCGCGCATGCGGGCCAGGCTCGCGTCGTTGTATCCCAATGTGAGGCTCATTCTCATCAGGAAATACACAGTGTTGATTGGCTCCCACCTGGCGGGAACGCCACTCAGCAATCGGTACTCCATGGGATAATTGCGCGGCTTGAGCTGGTCGATCCACGCATTTACACCATCGGAGTAAGCAACGATTGCGCGATAGCTCGCAGAGCTTTTGTCCATGCTCGCGAACTTCTGCTCCCCGGCCCGGGCCAGGCCGAGCGCACGACTCGAGGAATCGACAGAGACAAGTTTCGCTCCTGCCAGCTCCGACAGCGTTCCCCTCGTTGCGCGGGTTTGAATATCCATCTGAAAGAGTCTGTCGCGCGCGACGACGTATCCTAGGACGCGATAAGCATCGTCCTCTGTAGTGGCAAAGATGTGCGGGACGCCCCGGTCGTCATAAACGACTTCGACTTTTCCCGTAAGGTTGGGAATGTGAACCCGTGGTCCCGGAGTACGAGTGGTGGACTGTGCAACATTCCACACACCGTTTACAGGATCCAGGAAAGGACCGAGTGCTGGCACCGGACCGATTTTTCGCGAAGCCACGGCGACAGATGCCATTAGAACAACTGCAGCAAATGCGACTCGAATGCTGAATTTCTTATTCACTTAATGTTTGACTGGACTGTTTGTCGGGCCGTACCGCTTGGTGATCATGGCGAGTGCCATCTTATCGACTGCTCCCGGCGCAATCAACTTGAGCCACTGCCCCATCCGGCCACGGAAGGTCATGATGATCTCGCGCTTCCGCGAAGCAGCAGCATCAACAATCAGGCGCGAGCATTCTTCTGTTGTCATGACGCCCTCACGCATGAAAGCGCGGTCGCCCAGCGGCAGTCCGTCTGCGCCAAGGGCCCGTTCACCGATTCCGGTATCGACAAAGCCCGGATAGGCGACTGTCACCGTTACGCCGCTCTCGGCAAGCTCGATGCGGAGCGAATCAAAGAATCCGGCCATCGCGTGCTTGCTCGCCGCGTATCCCGTCCGGGATGGAACGCCAGCTTTACCGGTAAGGCTGGATACGGCAACGATCCGTCCCCGCGTCTTTCTCAGATATGGGAGCGCGTAGTAGGTGCAGTACGCACTGCCCATGTAGTTAACGCGCATTATGTCGTCGAGAACGTCAGGGTCGGCCAGGTCCTCGAAGTTGGAATGCATTCCGATGCCTGCGTTGTTTATCAGGGTATCTATTCGGGAGAATGCGCGGACCGTCTCCTCCACAAGATCCTTGCACTGCAGCTTGTCATTAACATCGCACCGGACAGTGCGAATGTCGGTTGGATGCGCACAGCTGTTGCGAACCAACTGAAGCTGGTCGGTGTTCCGCGCGGCAAGAACAAGCCTGGCACCCTGCGATGAAAGCTGGCGCGCCAATTCCGCGCCAATTCCACTGGACGCTCCCGTGATTACAACGACATTATCCTGAAATTCGCTCGCGCCCACTCAGCCCCTGACATTCGCGGAGCACAACGATAGGCCTGTTTCGCTCTGGGCGCGAGAGACAAGACCCCGTTGTAACTACCGGTTATTTCGAAGGAGCCTGAGTCGCGGGCACGGATTTCTGGGTGTTTGCCGTCTGAGCCGCTGCTATTTGACGCGACGCGGCGTTCAAGGCTGCCTCGATCATCTTCAGCTGTTCGCCAAGGGACTGCTGCGCGACAGTTACCGCATTGGCGGCAATCTGGAGAGCGGCACTTTTCAGCTCGGGGCTATTCGCAACTTTTGTGACAGCTACTTCAACGGCCCGGGAAAGTTCTGCGGCTGCTTTCTGGAGATTGTCGAGCGCTTCTTCAGTAGTAGGTTGAGCCTTGGTAGCTGGTTTGGAGGTCGAAGTATCCGCAGCCTGAGCGCGGGACTCCTGCGCAGTAACAAGGATCGCAATGAGTGCTAAAATGCCGGAAAGTTTTCGCATGTGCCTGAATGAAAGGAGAATACCTTAAGGGCGCTCATTCATATTGGTACATCTGTGGAACAGAAAGGTTGCAAGTCTTGTTGTCTTGTTGTTTTGTTGTTTCGTTGACTCCTTTCCCTCCTTTACTCCTATTGCATGACCCATCCACCTGCGCCTGCTGACCCCCGTACCCTGCGGCGTGTTGTCATCGCGTCCTGCTCCGGGACTGCGATAGAGTGGTACGATTTCTTCATTTTCGGAACTTTGGCCGCAACGATTTCGCAGCACTTCTACGCGCCGGGAAATCCGCTCAACGCGCTGCTTCAGACGCTAGCCACATTTGCCGTCGGCTTTGCCGTGCGCCCTTTCGGAGCACTTGTGTTCGGGCATTTTGGCGACAGGTTCGGACGCAAGGCTGCCTTTCTCACTACGCTACTGATTATGGGCGGCGCAACGGCGGCGATTGGACTTCTGCCCGGCTATGAGTCCATTGGATCCGCGGCCCCAATTATTCTCGTAGCGCTGAGAATGTTGCAGGGGCTTGCAATCGGCGGGGAATACGGCGGCGCCGCCGTGTATGTCGCGGAACACGCGTCCCGCGATAAACGCGGCTACTACACGAGCTTCATTTATACGACGGGAACGATCGGACTCTTGATGTCGCTGCTCGCCGTCAGCGGCGTTCGCGCCTGGACTGGCGAAGAAGCGTTCCAGCAGTGGGCCTGGAGAGTTCCCTTTCTGGCATCGCTCATTCTCGTTGCTCTCTCCTATTACATCCGGGCCAAGCTGCATGAATCTCCGGTTTTCACGGAAATGAAATCCGAAAACCGGCATTCAAAATCGCCTGTGCGCGAGTCGTTCATGGGTGACGGCGGTTGGAGGGTCATCGCGGCAACGCTATTCGGTTTGCTCGCCGGTCATGCAGTGGTCTGGTACACGGGACAATTCTACGCGCTCTTCTTCCTCCAGACGATCCTCAAGGTTCCTCTCGCTTCTGCTTATTCAGTGGTCATCGCCGCTCTTGTACTCGGCGCACCATTTTTCGTTTTCTTCGGGTGGCTCTCGGACAAGGTCGGACGCAAGCCGATACTGATGACCGGACTCCTGCTCGCGTCCCTCAGCTACTACCCTCTCTACCGGTGGATGGTTGCTTCGGTGAATCCATTCCACCCGGTGACACTGACATTCATCGTGCTGCTGCAGATCATTTTCGCTGCGATGGTGACAGGTCCGCTTGGAGCCTTTCTTGTGGATTCCTTTCCGCCGAAGGTGCGATACACATCCGTCTCATTTGTGCACCACGCGGGCACCGGGTGGTTTGGGGGATCGCTCCCTCTTATCGCAACCGCGGTCGTCGCCAAAACCGGAAACATCTACGCCGGGCTTATTTACCCGATCGTTGTCGCATTCACCGCTTTCCTGATCGGGATGGTATTCGTACGCGAGCGAAACGGGGAGTAGCCCTGCGAAGAGCTAAGCCCTGCGACTCTTATGGTTTTTGAAATGGTTGGGAAAAAACGGAAGCAGCGGACCAGGACGGAGCTCTTTTGTTTTTAAAACATTGAAAGCTCCGTATCGGTCCGACCTTTCCGACTTTTCCCGGCCATTTCAAAAACCATAAATGACTAGTAGCTAACGGGGCTTTGCGCACAAAGCGGAAAGGCCGCATTCTTAAGGACACGATTTCCCGGAACCCAATGACTCATCCCATGATCCCCCGTCGCAAGTTTCTCGGCGCCGCCATAGCCAGCGGTCTCACTGCAGCGGTGACCGGAAAACTTCCCGCCCAGGCGGCGCCCTCAAACGCACCAGGAGCGCAGGAATATCTGCTTACCGAATTCGAGCTCGATGAGCTGACGGTTGCAGACCTGCAAAGTGCAATGAGCTCAGGCAAGTATACGAGCCGCTCCCTGGTAGAGAAATATTCCGCGCGCATCCGCGACATGGATCAGAGCGGGCCGGCATTACGCGCTGTGATTGAAATGAATCCGGAGGCGCTTGCGATTGCCGACGCAATGGATGCCGAACGACGCGCTGGGAAGATTCGCGGGCCGATGCACGGCATACCTGTCCTGATCAAGGACAACATCGCCACGGCCGACAAGATGCAAACGACGGCCGGGTCCCTCATGCTGGTGGGAAGTCGTGTGCCGCGCGATGCATTTATCGCCGCAAAACTTCGTCAGGCCGGCGCAGTCATACTTGGCAAGACCAACCTGAGTGAGTGGGCCAACTTCCGGAGCTCACACTCTTCAAGTGGCTGGACGGGACGCGGCGGTCAGACGAGAAATCCCTATGCGCTGGATCGCTCACCTTCGGGATCCAGTTCGGGATCCGGCAGCGCGGCGGCAGCGAACTTTTGCGCTGTCACAATTGGAACCGAGACGGATGGTTCGATAACAGCACCATCAGCCGCGGCGTCGCTTGTAGGACTCAAGCCCACTGTAGGTCTGGTGAGCCGAAGCGGAATCATCCCTATATCGGCAAGCCAGGACACCGCGGGGCCAATGACACGGACAGTGATGGATGCAGCCGTCCTGCTTACGGCAATCGCTGGCACGGATGCGCGCGATTCTGCGACGAAGGAGGCCAACCGATATGCGACAGATTTCTCGCGCAACGTCGCCGCAGGAATCAAAGGGATGCGAATCGGAGTTCCGCGCGAGAAACTCTATGGGTATAACGACAAAACAGATGCGCTCGCGAATGCGGCGATTGATGCCCTGAAGAATCTGGGCGCCGTAATTGTCGACCCGGCGAACATTCCCACGGCCGGAAAAGTCGACAACGACGAGTACGATGTCCTGCTTTATGAGTTCAAGGATGGTTTACAGAAATATCTGGCCGAGGTGGATTCTCCGATCAAGTCGCTATCTGACATGATCGCCTACAACAAGGCGCACGCCGCGCAAGAGATGCCTTACTTCGGACAGGAAATTTTTCTCAAGGCTGAAGCAAAAGGCTCGCTCAAGAGCGCGAAGTACCTCAAGGCCCTTGCACGCAGTCAGCAAATGGCGCGCGCCAAGGGCATTGACGCGACAATGAAGAAATACAAACTCGACGCGTTCATTGCCCCGACCATGGCCCCACCACCCCTCATCGATCTCGTGAGCGGCGACCCTGGATTTCCCGGAGGTGCCACCACCCTTCCCGCGGTCGCGGGCTATCCGCACATCACTGTCCCGGGTGGCTACATCTTCGGCGTGCCAATCGGAATTTCCTTTTTCGCAGAAAAATGGAGTGAAGCAAAACTGCTTCGGATTGCATATGCGTTCGAGCAGGCCACGCATCACCGCAAGCCGCCGCGCTTCCGG
>JBKJPM010000215.1:0-3595 GCA_046595175.1 Gemmatimonadaceae bacterium | reverse complement strand
GATGCTTTTCGACCACCGCATGCAGGACAAGAGCTGGCTGCTCCGCTACAGCGAGCTCGGCAAAACGCACATCGACGAATTCCTGCGCGCCGCAGGCTTGGAGGAGCTCCACTTCCTTAGGCGCTACTGTGCAAAATTCCTGTACGAGGTCCAGGTTTATTCTGGAAAGCTGGATTGGCGGCAGCTCCCGGATCTTTACGCGGAGACCCTGACCAGTGCGACTACTTTCAAGTACCGGCCGGTAGATGCTTTCGTAGACCTCGACCCAAGGTTTTATTCCGCGCGGTATCTTCGCGCGTGGCAGTTGCAGTCAGTCATAGACGAGTCGCTTGTCAACCGATTTGATCTTGACTGGTTCCGGAATCCAGCAGCCGGTCCATGGTTGGTTCGCGAGCTGTTCGCCGAGGGCCAGCGCGAAACTGCCGATGAAATTGCAAAGCGAGCCGGCGGAAAACTGTCTTTCACACCACTTATCCGGAAAATCGAGAAACTCCTTGGCGCCTGACTGGAATAAGGTGAAAGCAGACACGCTATTACGCCTGCAGACAGTGCTGCGATTTGACACGACGAATCCGCCTGGTAACGAGCTTCCGCTTGCACGCTTCCTTGATGGCGAGCTCAGGGCCTCGGGAATAGAAACGGTGTTGCTCGAGCCTGCACCTAATCGAGCCGCGCTCGTGGGCCGCCTGCGGGGGAATGGCACGAAGCGTCCGGTGATGCTTTTGGCGCACATGGATGTTGTGGGAGTCGAGCGCGATAAATGGTCATGTGATCCATTTGGGGGAGAGCAGCGCGACGGGTACGTATACGGACGCGGCGCGATTGACGACAAGGGAATGCTCGCCGCAAATCTCACGGCGATAATCGAGTTGGCGGGGCTTGTTCGTGAGACAGGCAAGAAACTGGAGCGTGATGTCCTGTTCGTGGCGACGTCCGATGAGGAGGCTGGTGGGGAATGGGGAATGGGCTGGATGGTCAAGCATCACCCCGAACTCGTGGACGCCGAGTACGCTCTCAATGAAGGCGGACGCACCCGCATTGTTGGCAGTGGAAAGACATACCTCGCCGTGCAGAGTGCCGAGAAAGTTTCCCATTTCGTGACAGTTAGCGCTAATGGACCGGCTGGCCATGCGGCGGTGCCGCTCGCGGGCAATGCGATTTTTCGGTTGGCGAACGCTGTTGCGCGCATCTCCGCCCATGTTGAACCGCTTGTCCTGACGGCGATTACACGCCGATTCTTCGCGGATATTGCGCATGTTTGGCCTGATCCAGTGGAAGCTGCGGCTATGCGCGCATTGGTTGCAGAAAATCCCAAACTGCGTGACGAAGGCGCTGACAAACTATCAGCCATCCCCGTATTTAACGCTGTGCTCAGGAATGGGATTTCGGCGACAATGCTCAACGGCGGTGTCAGGCACAACGTGATTCCCGCAACAGCAGGAGCTGGTTTCAATATCCGAACCCTTCCCGGCCAAACGATTGACGATGTGGTTGCAAGGCTGCGGGACGTGATTCGGGATCCGGAGATCAACATCGAAGTGACGGACAGGGGTCAGGAAGCACCTTCGTCCGATCCTGATTCTGAGATGTTCAGTGCGATCGCAGACAGCGTAAAGGCGCTTTGGCCTGACATCCCGGTTGTGCCGTACCTGAGCGCTGGTGTTACCGATTCGGCAAGACTTCGCAGGATTGGTGTAAAAGCGTACGGGATCCTTCCATTCCCCATGGTACAGGGGGATGAGGAGCGAATGCACGGGCACGATGAGCGGATTCCGGTCGAATCTCTGCACTTCGGCACCCGGCTGGTATACGAGTCAACCCTGCGAGTGGCCGGCTAGCGAGCTTGGTTCGCGCCGACTCCTCCGGTACATTTTGTGAGGTAGGAACACCACGTGAATTCCGAATGAACATGCCGCATATCAAACAATCAGACCGCACAGTCCAGGAAACAGTCACGAGTCTGCCTCCAGCCGATGTCCTGCTGGAAGCCAAGCGTTTTTTCTCACGCCGGCCTAACATCTATGCCGCTTTCGTCGAGCAGGAAGGACCCACTTATGTCACCCTCCGCGGGCAGGGCGGGGAAGAGATCGTGATAGCCGCGGCTGCCGGCGAAAATGGAACGCGGGTAACTGGCTCCACATACCTGTTCGATCAGCAGATTGCCCGATTTTTTACGCAGCTGCCGGCGCCCTCGGCGAACAGCGCCATCGGCGCGGTGACGCCATGACCGCTCCTTTCGTGACGAATCTGCGGAGTGGCAGCGACCAGCCAATCCGGGTTGGCAGCGAGGGCGGCGATGTCTTGCACCTGCGTGCCCAGGTCGCCTCGATATGGGATGCTGTTCGCATTGACGCCGCACCGGATGCCACAATTCGCGAGGTCAAGCTCGCCGCGCTCGACCGACTCGTTCCCGATTCCTTTCCGGCGGATCAATACGTGGTCAAGCTGCGCGGCTTCGAAGTGCTGGATGAAAATCTGACTGTCACCGATGCGGGAGCCAAAGATGGCTCGATCTTCCTGCTACTAGACCGCCGTCGCAGGCCCGTTCGTTAAGAAGCAGAGCCAGCCGGTGCAGGCTGCATTCATTTCTCATTCAGACTGCGGCCGGCATGACACAGGGTGGGGGCACCCCGAACATGTCGGCCGTTTGCGCGCAATTACGCGCGCTCTCCGCAACGATCCCGAACTCTTTCAGTCCGTCGCCCAGATCGAGGGGCGGCACGCTACTGCCAACGAGCTCGCGAGTGTTCATAGTCCGGACTACATCGACAGCGTAAGAGCCATCTGTGCTGCAGGCGGCGGCAAGCTCGACACGGATACGGTGACAAGTGAAGGATCATGGGATGCAAGCACTGCCGGCGCAGGTTCGACCCTCGATGCGGTGGATCTTTCTTTCAAAGGTTCGCACTCACGAAGCCTCGTTGCAGTACGGCCCCCAGGGCACCACGCACTGTTTGACAGGTCAATGGGTTTCTGCCTGTTCGGCAATGTCGCGTTAGCTGCGAAACGCGCGCGCACATTTCATAAGGCCGACCGGGTGCTCATTGTGGATTGGGATGTGCATCATGGAAATGGAACCCAGGCTCTGGTCGAGGAGGACGAGGGAATTCATTTCGTTTCCATGCATCAATGGCCATGGTACCCCGGCACCGGCGCAGCCGAAGATCGTGGACCCCGCAATACCGTCTGGAATATTCCCATGCGCGCGGGTCTCGAAAGAAAGACCTACGTGGATGCGCTGCTCTCCGGAGTCGATTCTGCGGCAAAGCATTTCACCCCTGACATGATTCTTATTTCCGCCGGATTTGATTCGCTTGCCGGTGACCCGCTTGGCGGGTTCACCCTGGAAGTCCAGGATTTTGAGCTGCTCACCGACGAACTCGTCAGTCGCGCGGATAGCTGGTGCAGCGGACGGCTGGTGAGTGTTCTTGAAGGCGGGTACGCACCCGACTCTGTTGCGGCTGCAGTGATCGCTCATTTGAAGCGCCTGTAACCTGTTTTCACTCTGCCTGATCAAGCCCATGGGCTGTAGCTTATAAAACATGTGGAGCTGCTATCACGACCCCAGCGGGACCATTCGAAATGATCTCACGCT
>JBKJPM010000112.1:0-6641 GCA_046595175.1 Gemmatimonadaceae bacterium | reverse complement strand
GTAGTCACTTCGCCGACGCACTGGTTGCGCGAGTTGCGAACCGGCTTGTGCGCAACGTCGGCAAGCAGCGAAGGAAGGGTGTCCGGGAGTGCTCCGATTAACTGGAGGATTCGAAGCAGGGCCGGACCAGCCGCGCGCTGTCCACCGTCCTCGACCTTGAGAGCGATTCCTATCCCCATCTCTGGAACCGTTGCGCAGTAGACTCCTTCCGCTCCTGTTTTGGAGAGGACTCTTCCCTGCGTCTCTTCGATCAGAAGCGTGTCTAGTCGATCCGTTCCACCTACCAGGAAGGGATGCCGCGACATCGCAGCGACCACGCGCGCCGGAATTTCCTCGCCGCGATGGCTCGCGGCACCGAACCGCGCGTATGCAACAGCCATTCTCTCAAGGGAGAATGCGAATACAGGCACGCCGCATCCATCCACCGATACCCGCAGCTGACTGGGACTAAGCTGCGTCCATTTTGCGACTTCGTGAAGGATGGAGATCTGGACGGGATGTTCCGCCCGCTCATAGCCATGCTTCTTCCAATTCTTGGCGTGCGCGAACCCAAGCATGGCGGCATGCTTTCCGGAGCAGTTATGGTGCAGCCTTGTGAGCCGGTGACCACACTCGCGTACAATCCGCGCACCGCGGGAAGAGAGCGGCTCGTGTGACCCGCATGCGAGATCTCCGTCCTCGAGATCGATATCGCTGAGCATGCGCGCAACGATGGCAACGTGTTCGGGCTCACCGCCGTGCGATCCGCACGCGATAGCCAACTGATCGTCGCCCCAGTCCAGTGCATCAAATCCGCGGCTGGCGACGAATGGAAGAACCTGGAACGGTTTTGCGGAGGAACGCCAGAACGTTGTAGCCGAATGGTCGCGAGCGGACGCGATGAGCTTTCCATCGAGATCGACTACGGCCGCATGCACCCGATGCTTCGATTCAACCACCCCGCCACGAGTGACGATGACGTCGAGATCATGCGTCTGGGTCACAACTCAAAATACCTTGATCATTCCCTTGGTGTACCGCCTTGGGTCGCGGCGTACATCCACCAAAACCTTGTTGAGCTCGGTCACGGCCTGTACAAGCTTGTCATACAACTGCGCGTCGTTGAACAGCTTGGGGATAGTGCCATCCCCATGGGCCATCATTTTGGTAAGCGAGTCTGCATTTGAAACTGTGCTCACGAGATGATTGTACAGGCTGTCGTCGCGAATGAGCTTGCCGATTGTCCCGTCGCCCTTGCTCAGCTGCGCCACGAGATCGCCTGCGGACGCGACAGTTCTGCTCAGGCTATTGTACATCGCAGGGTCATCCAGAAGCCGCCCAACGGTCCCACGCGGATTCTGCAATCTCACGAGAAGCCGGTTAGTGCTGGCCAGCGTAGAATTGAGATTATCGTACATGGCGCGATTGGTGACCAACTGTCCCAGTGTGCCTTCACCGCGCGTGATGCTCGTGGTGACCTTTCGCAGGTCGGTCGTAAGGCCGACGACTTCCTTCACTGCGGCAGATGCCTGCACGAGAACAGCTTCGTAGTCCGCGGACGGCTCGATTGCGATTACATCGCCGTCGCGCAGGACCGTGTACTTCGGTGTTCCGGGTGTGATGTCAAATACCTTGTCGCCGAGCAGGCCAAGAGTCTTGATGTGCGCCTTGGAATCTTTGCGAACCTGCTGCGAAACGCCCTGGTCAACAGAGACGGTCACCTTGAGGTTCCGGAGCGTGTCATTATCAACCGGCAGGAATTCGATCTTGCCAATCGCGCCTACAAGCTTGCCGGCGACCATCACTGGTCCGCCCTCCTTCAGGCCCGCGGCAGTAGGCAGGTACGCAATCAGGTTGTAGCGCTTGGAATAAAGATTGGCTGCGCGGCCCAGCTCGTACCCGGCAATTCCCAGCACCGCGATCGCAACAAGAATCATTGCGCCGACTTTGAGCTGATCGACAGTGATGAAAGTAGAGCGCTTCATTTAAAAGCCACCCAGGAAATCCTGGAGGTATTTATCGTCGCTGGAAGCCATGTCCTCGGGAGAGCCAAAGAAAACAATCTTGCGCTGTGCGAGCACTGCAATCTTGCTCGCCATACGGAATGCAGAGCGAATATCGTGCGAGACGACCACGCTCGTTGCACTCAATTCTCGCTGAAGTTTCATGATCAGATGTGTAATTGTAGCGGTTGTGAGCGGATCCAGCCCTGATGTGGGTTCGTCGTACAGCATGATTTTCGGGTTGTTGGCCATTCCACGAGCAACTCCAACACGCTTCTTCATTCCACCGGAGAGTTCCGCGGGCATCTGCTCCATCACCTTGTCGGGGTCGAGATCCACGAACTGCAGCTTCTCGCGCACACGCGCCTCGATCTCATCTTCAGTGAGCCCAGTGTGTTCCCGCAGCGGATATGCAATGTTCTCATAGACCGTCATCGAGTCAAAGAGTGCGGCCCCCTGGAACACCATCCCCATCTTCTGCCGTACCGCCAGTGCCTTGTCGAACGAGAGCTTCGTAATCTCCTCACCGTCGATATGAACTTCCCCGTTATCTGGAACCAGGAGGCGGAGAAGCAGTTTCAGAATTGTGGACTTGCCGGTTCCCGACTCTCCGACGATGACAACCGTTTCACCTTCGAGCACTGTGAATGAAACATCCTCGAGAATTGAAGTATCGAAACCGAGCGATACGTTTTTCAGCTCCACCACCGGCCGGTTGCTCTTCTTCTGGGGTGTCTCGCTGGTCTCGGTGATGATATCGAGCTCATTCCGGATTGCGGTCCGCACACGTTTGTCCTGCGGCGGAACGGATCCGGCAGAACTGCCCGGATTCTCGCTTCCCGGGACTCTGCGCTCGTCCCTCATGTAGAAAGCACCGCGAGTAATATCTGCGTGATGAAGTAGTCCACGACGAGGATCATGATGCTGGCCCGGACCACGGTTTTGGTCGTCGCAATTCCGACACCTTCCGTCCCACCCGTTGTCTTCAATCCATAGTGACAGCCCACTAACGCAATGATTCCGCCGAAGACGAAGGGCTTGGTGAGTCCATGCACGAAATCGTTCGGGATGTAGCGGAACAGGAATCCGCCCGCTGCGATCTGCTCGAAAACGGTTCCCCAGTACAGTGAAGTCGGAATGCCAACGTAGACCTTGGCAATTACTCCTCCGCCCAGAAGCCCTGCGAAATCGTTGATCACCGTCAACGTCGGTACCATGATGAGCGCAGCGATAAGGCGTGGCGTAACCAGCTTCTTGATTGGATCGGTGCCGAGCGTGTTGAGTGCGTCTATCTGCTCGGTAACGCGCATGGACCCAAGCTGTGCGGCGATTCCGGATCCAACACGTCCCGCGACCATGAGACCAGCGAGCACTGGACCGAGCTCGCGGATCATGGATGCCGAGACGAGCCGGCCGATGTACATCGTCGCGCCGAATGTCTGCATCATCACCGAGGACTGCAGCGCGAGCACCATTCCGGTGAAAAAGCCTGTGAGCAGAACGATCCCCAGCGATTCGACCCCGATGGCGTTCATCTGCTGAATAACGTCATTCAGGTAGAAGGGCCGCGCGAACATAAAACGAATTGCATTCCCGGCCAGGAGAAAAAACTCCTGAAGCGAGCCCAGATTTCGTTTAATGACCTTGTTGAACCGTTCGAGCAAATGGCTACCACGTAGGCCACAAGGTGGCGTGGGACTGCACTGAAACTTCACCAAGCTACTTGAATCGTTTTGTACATGGGCAAACGATGTGCCCTGTTTGACGGGCTCCACTGCCCTTACTTTCCCCGAGAGATGCTTGAAACCATCAGTCGCTCGCGCCTTGCCCATCTTCTGGGTGCAGGATCAGGAAAGCGGGTCGCCATTATTGGCGATGCGATGCTCGACGTGTATCTGCACGGCGACGTGGACCGAATCTCTCCAGAAGCTCCGGTACCTGTCGTTCGTGTCACTGAGCGAAGGACTGCTCCAGGAGGCGCTGCCAACGTTGCTGCCAACGTAGCGGCCATCGGGGCTGACCCAAGCCTTGTATGCGCGATTGGCTCGGACCGAAATGGCGAGCGGCTTCGCGAGATGCTGACGGATCTAGAGTCTCGCACGGATGGTATGCTGACCGTCGACCGCCCGACGACAACGAAGACCCGGATCCTCGCGCGTTCGCAGCAGGTCGTCCGTTTTGATGAAGAAAATGACGACGACATTTCGGGTGACGAAGTCAGCCGGCTCGAGAAAGCTGTAAAGGACGCCGTGGCTGGAGCTGACGCACTGGTTCTCGAGGATTACAACAAGGGCGTTCTGGTTCCTTCGGTAATCAAGTCCGCCATTGCCGCTGCAAGGAAGCGTGGTATCCCGATCGTGGTCGATCCCAAATACAAGAATTTCTTTTCCTACAAGGGTGCCACGATCTTCAAGCCAAACCGGCGGGAGCTTGAGGCCGCCCTCGGCGCAGAGGTGCAGATCGAACATGCCGAGGCCCTACCGGAAACATTTCGGCGTCTTGGGGTTGAATACCTACTGTTGACGCTCGGAGAAATGGGTATGGCGCTGCTTTCCGCCGATGGCGAAGTGGGCCGGATACCTACAACGGCCCGAGAAGTGTATGACGTAGTTGGCGCGGGAGACACGGTGACTGCTTACCTGGCAACAATGCTGGCGGCGGGAGCCACGGCTCCTGAGGCGGCGATTGTCGCCAACTTCGCGGCGGGAGTTGAAGTAGGAAAGCTCGGCGCGGCGACAGTCACCATCGACGAAGTTCTAGACGCCTTCGATTCATTCCAAAGCTCAGGAATTTGAAAATTAAAAACACACTTTGCGCGGCACTTCTGTGCTGCGCCGCGATTGCGCCCGCTACCGCGGGCGCCCAAATGGACAGCGCGTATTGCACAGCCGAGAGCATGGGTCAGTCCCAGAGACGCGCGCTGGCAGGCGCAACTTTCGTTGCGGCAAACGCAGGTCTATTCGTCTACTTCAAGAAAGCCTGGTGGTCGGGTGAGAAAGCCGATCATTTCTTCTTCAGGCCAGACTGGGACCAGAATTTCCGGGATCAGGACAAGTTTGGACATTTCCTGGGGGGATTCCACTTGGCCCGAATGGGAGATGCCCTGCTTCGCGCCTCCTGCGTGTCCGAGCCAAAGGCGATCGCGATAGCGGCAACATATGCGACGCTCTTCCAGCTGCAGATCGAAGTATTTGACGGGAGGTATGCGAAATACGGATTTTCCTATGCTGACGTGCTGGCGAACACTGCGGGCATGAGCCTCGCGGTCGCGCAGCACTACCATCCTAGACTGCGGGTGATAAAGCCGACCATTTCATATTGGCCGACCGACGCGCTCCGCAACGGGAAAAATTCAGAGCTCCGCCCGTCGCTGGATTACTCGGGTCAGACTTACTGGATTTCAACCGATGTAAACAGTCTGCTCCCGGAAGAAAAAAAGAAGTACTGGCCCGCGATTGTCCGCGTCTCGGTTGGTCACTCAATTACCGACTGGATAGAACCGAATACCGGAGCAAACCTCCGGGCCAGGCGAAAGATTCTATTGTCTTTCGATCTCGATGCCGACAAACTTCCGGGTAACAATCCCGCCTGGAACCGCGTGAAGCATACGCTGAGCTACATTCGCTTCCCCGCTCCGGCGCTGCAGATCACTCCCGATCTCAAAGTCATCGGACTTTATCGTTGAGAAAAATGAAGTCATTGTTTGCAGCTGCCGTCCTCTTCGCGGGCTCCGCGGGCGCACAGACCCGTGAGCCGTCGACGCCTTATCTCCCGTTGGACGACGTTGGATACAACTACATTGACGCGCTACGGGAGCAGCCCGGAATACGCTCGCTTTCAGCACTGGAGCGGCCCTACACTGCTCACCAGATAAGAATTGCACTGGACTCGGCGATGAGCGCGAATCCGAATCGCGTTGAAGAAAGTTTCCTGAATGCGCTCGCGGGTACAATCGCCAAGTACGAACTGCACGCTGCCACCGAAGATCCAAACGCGCCGAGAGCGCTGTTCGACGGACAGATCTACTCAACGGCCCAGACGTCGGGACGACGCGAGCTCATGCTTGCGGACACAGGAAACACCGTCATTCCCGGAGGAAGCCTTCGCCTGTTGATGGCCGGTGGTCCGATTTCGGGAGCAGTTCGCGTGGATATTGACCCACTGCTCAACCACGATCCCGAGTTCTCCGGCCGAAAGGACAGGACACTGGCGGCCAGAACGCACGACGGATATTTGCTCGGCCGCTGGCAGTACGGTGAACTGTTCTTTGGACGCACCGACCGGAACTGGGGACCGCAGGTGTTCACGGGCTTGCAGCTCGGAGACTATGCGTACAGCTACGACCATTTCTATGGAAGGTTCGGGTCGGACAGGCTGCACTGGTCAATGGTGACGGCGAGGCTGGAAAATTATGTGGAGGCGCCGGGGCGCGAGTCGGGGCGGTACTTCTCCATTCACAGACTTGGCGGCCGCCTCGGCAAGCTCGATCTCGCATTTTCGGAGGCGTACGTATATGCCGGCGTCGGACGCGGGCTGGAATTCTCGCTCATAAATCCCCTCAACGTTTTTGCGTTGTCATGGCGGGATGAAAGCGTAGACGGGAACCTGAGTCTCGGATTCGAGAGCTCATACCGGACTGACAGGTTTGGTATTTACGCA
>JBKJPM010000284.1:0-10596 GCA_046595175.1 Gemmatimonadaceae bacterium | reverse complement strand
GTCATCAACGCGTGATCCAGAGCCGTTCGGCACGAACAAGCAGCAGCTCCTCGGTCGGCATTCACTCGCGGCGCGACCGATCTGATGAGATTTCTAGCCCTGTCGGCGTTTGCTGACAGCACCCGGATAACGGCATCAACGGTAACGCTGTCTTGTGAGTCGTACCAGCAGTCATAATCCGTGACCATCGCAACGGACGCGTAACAGATCTCAGCTTCGCGGGCGAGCTTGGCTTCCGGCATGTTTGTCATTCCGATTACGTCACATCCCCACTTTCTGTATAGCTCGGATTCGGCGCGACTGGAAAACTGCGGGCCCTCCATCACGAGGTATGTGCCACCCCGGGCAGCAGCGAGGGAAACTTCTGCCGCGGATGCCGCCAGGTGATCCCCAAGCCTGGAGCAAACGGGAGCAGCCATGGAGATGTGAGCGACCAGGCCAGTGCCGAAAAAACTTTTTTCGCGCGCAAAGGTGCGGTCGATGAATTGATCGACGATGACGAAAGTGCCAGGTGATAAATCTTCGCGCAGGGAGCCAACGGCACTTACGGAAACAATGTCGGTAACGCCGACGCTCTTCAAAGCGTCGATGTTTGCGCGAAAGTTTATTTCCGTGGGTGGTATTCGGTGTCCCCGGCCGTGTCGCGGGAGAAACACAAGCTCCTGTCCGTTCAGGTCGCCGAAAAGAAGCTGGTCCGATGGATTCCCGAATACCGATTCAACCTTCTCCCATCTCCGGTTTGTGAAGCCGTCGAGATCATAGATTCCGCTCCCACCCAGAATTCCAAGCAATCCGCTCATATGACTCTGTCGCTCCCGCCGTCGATGGCGACATGTACGCCCGTCGATTTCGAAAAGACCGGTCCGCAAAGTTCCGCCACAACCTCGGCGACGTCTTTGCTTTCGATTGTCGTCCCAAGCAGGTTGTTCCTGCGATACTCCTCGACTGTCATTCCATAGCCGCTGGCTCGCGACTGAATCACTTCGTCCGTCCAGATTCCAGTGTCGAATACTCCATGTGGATGAACCGAATTCACGCGAATTCCATCGGCCGCCCACTCGATTGCCGCAACCCGGGCCAGCTGGTTGAGTGCCGCTTTCGACGCAGAGTAGGCCGCGGCTCCAAGTCCGGGCGCGGCAACATTCTTTGATCCGACAACGGCCACCCGGCCGCGGCCGGGCGCGAGCTTGAGGAAAGGATAAGCCATCCGCATCAGGGACAGATTTGCGTCGAGGTTTACCTGCATGACCCTGCGCCACTCATCGCTGTTCAGCTCCGCAATCTTGCGACTTGCGGGAAAAATTCCCGCGTTGAGCACGATCATGTCGAGTCCGCCAAACGTATTGACTGCATGCTCCAGCGATCGCGCAATCTCGTCTTCATTCGTAACGTCGCAGTTAATTCCAAGGAACGTCGCGCGCTTATCCAGTTTTTCGACCGATGCGTCTCTGTCGAGTCCGACTACTGCCGCTCCCCGCTTCGTGAACGATTCAACACAGGCCCGTCCGATTCCAGATGCCGCGCCGGTGATGAGAACAACCTCACCTGTGAACATCCCCGGTTTTGGCGCTCTCGCCAGCTTGGCCTGTTCCAGGTCCCAGTACTCGACAGCAAACAAGTCGGAAGCGGGAAGGGCGCGATAACCGCCAAGGGCAGTTGCGCGCGCAATGATATCTATGGTATGCGAGTAGATGTCTGCGACCACAGCGGCATCATCGGCAGTCTTGCCAACGGTGCACATCCCGAGTTCAGGATCGAGAATCACGCGTGGAGCGGGGTCGAGTCGCACCTTTCGTTCTTTCGCGAGTGACTCCTCTCGGCTGAAATAGGTTGTGTAGTCGGCAGCGTAGGCCGAAACATCACGGCCCAGCATTGGGCGAAGCTTGGTCCGGATGACGTGATCCGGAGTTGCCGGACCCTGAGTCGCTATTTCGCCGATATCGGCACGCTGTGCGAACGCAATTGACCTGGTGTCGAAATGGCGGGCCAGAATTACGGGAAAGCCCGCGACATCGGAGAGCTCCTTTCGCAGCTGCGGAATCGCAAGAGTGTCAGGCCTCGCTGATTGGGCGGAGGCGTTCCACGTCACATCCCACGCTTTCTTTTGCCTGAGATAATCTTCGGCGCGGGTCACAAGCTCAATCATCCGGTCGTAAGATTCGCGCGCGGTCGCGCCGAAGGTAAAAATTCCGTGATTCAGGAGAACCATTCCCTTTGTGGCCTTGCCGCATTCGCGCGGAAAAAGTTCAGAGCAGAGCCGGGACAGATCGAAGCCTGGCATGATGTACGGAACAACCACGACATCTTCGCCATAAATCTCCCGGATCCTTGCTTCGCCGTTGACGGAGTTCGTAATGGTTACGATTGCGTCAGCGTGAGTGTGATCCACGTATTTGTATGGAAGAATCGCGTGGAGAATTGCCTCCACTGACGGCGTTGGCGCGCCAGCGCGAGTCATGTTGGCGAGCAGCTCCGACACCATCTGCTGATCGGACATGGAGGGAAGCGACGCCAGTTTTCGAAGATGCTCAAGCCGCACTGGTGAAAAGCCGTCAGCGGTAATCGTAGCGAGGTTCCGTCCACTTCCTTTTACGAACAGAATTTCTTCGTTCTCGCCCAGGACATTTTGCCGTGTTAGCTTAACCGACGTGTTGCCGCCACCATGCAACACGAGCGACGGTTCGGCACCCAGCAGACGAGATGAGTACACGCGAAGCTCGACTTCGTCAGTCGCGCGGGCTGCTTCAGCATCCGACCAGAGATTTTTCATTCCGTGTATGTCAATAAATTTGGAATCTGATGCCCTTTATCGATGATCATCGCTGGTTCGAAATAAGTTGTAGTCCGGCTATGTCGGATCATGATGCTCCAGCCGTCTTCCTTGACCGGGACGGCGTTATCATTGCCGAGAAACACTATATAAGTGATCCGGACCAGGTCGCAGTTCTGCCCGGTGTCTCCGAAAAACTTGCTGAAATACGAGATCTCAACATACCAATCATCGTCCTGACGAATCAATCAGCAATAGGGCAGGGTTTATTTGGCTGGGATTCGTATGATCGGGTGAACTCTCGAATTCTGGAGATTCTTGGCATCGAAGCGCCTTTCACCGCTGTTTACGCCAATTCGTATCCGCCGTCGGCTGGGACGGAGCAATGGCGCAAGCCAAATCCTGGAATGTTCATTCAGGCGGCGCTCGATTTGAATCTCGACCTGTCTTCGTCTTTGATGGTTGGAGACAAATGGGTAGATTTGGAGGCTGCAAGCCGTGCGGGAGTTGGACGCCTGGTTCATGTTCTTACGGGTCATGGGATCCGGGAGCGGGCCAAAGTTTTGGAGTCTTTTCCGCAGGCATCAATTATCGACTCTCTCGCGCAATTGGATATTGAAACGATGCTCCGGGCGCGTGACCGAGACGCCACTTCAGATCAATGATCATAACGCGAACACCGTTTCGAATCTCATTTTTCGGTGGTGGAACAGATTATCCTGCCTGGTACCGTGATAACGGAGGGGTAGTACTTGCCACAACAATCAATAAGTACTGCTACATAACTTGTCGCTATCTTCCCCCGTTTTTCGAGCACAAACATCGGATTGTCTATTCACGCATTGAATACGTTCAGCGAATAGAAGAAATCAAGCATCCCGCTGTTCGCGCGATACTGGGTTGGTCAGGCTGCGAGGAAGGCCTGGAGATTCACCACGACGGCGACTTGCCTGCCAGGTCCGGATTGGGTTCCAGCTCCTCGTTTACCGTGGGCCTCATCCACGCTTTGGCGGCACTCGATGGCAAATACGTCTCGAAAGAGCAGCTCGCAAGGAATGCAATTCACGTTGAGCAAAACGTCATCAAGGAACATGTCGGCTCCCAGGACCAGATATCGGCGGCCTTCGGCGGATTCAACAGAATCGAGTTCCGTCGGAACGACACCTTCGATGTCTCACCAATTATCCTTGCAAAGGATCGGCGCCTGGAGCTTGAGAGCCATCTCATGCTCTGCTTTACCGGTTTTTCGCGGATAGCCTCGGCAGTTGCCAGAGCGACGATCCAGAAGTTCAAAATGCGCGAAGTTGAGCTGCGGCGCATGGGAGCAATGGTCAACGAAGCGATCGAAATTCTTCAGAGTCCTAGTCAACCTATCGTCGAATTCGGGTCTCTTCTTCATGAGGGTTGGGTGAATAAGAGAAGCCTTTCGCAGAAAGTCTCCACACCGGAGATCGACGCGATCTATGAAGCGGCACGGAGCGCGGGCGCAACTGGCGGCAAACTATTGGGAGCGGGCGGCGGCGGATTCCTCCTGCTGTTTGTCAAACCCGAATTGCAAGCGCGTGTCCGCGAGCGGCTCAAGCACCTAATTCATGTTCCGTTTGCATTCGAGGACGGCGGGAGTCGTGTAGTCCTATATCATCCTGACGGACTCTCCTGAAAATGGGACTGGACTTCAATAGCTCCCTGGTGCGAAAGCCGTGGGGCTATGAATACCTGATGTACCAGAACGACCAGCTCGGGCTCTGGCTATTGCGGCTCGAGTCGGGCGCCGCGACATCGCTGCACTGCCATCCGCGCAAAAAGACCGGATTGGTCATTCTGTCAGGCGAAGCCCATCTCAGTTTTCTGAACGACGGCGTGGATCTGAAGCCGCTGAGCCGCACCATCATCCGGCCGGGTCTTTTCCACTCTACAAAAGCCACATCCCCGGATGGCCTTTTTTTGCTTGAAGTCGAGACTCCGCGCGACAAGGAAAATCTTGTGCGCCTCGAGGACAATTATGGTCGCGAAGCGCAGCCGTACGAAGGGGCTGAATTCGTGGAGCCCCTTCCGTCCCACCTCCTGCAGCTTGGTGCTCCGCCGGCAGGCGAACAAATCGAGTACGATGTGTGCGGCTGCTCTCTCGTGATGCGGAGCATTACCGACCCGACTGCCCTCGACGCGGAAGACCCTCAGGCGGTGATCATGCTGCTCGAGGGTGGGCTTTCCACTTCAGACGGCGAGCCAATCCTGGATTCGGGTGACGTTGTGTCTCCCGCCACTTTCTCCCGTCTTGTCAAAAGTTTTCCGCTGTCGGCTCCGCTGACTGTTTTGATAATCAATCGGCAATGACGTCGACAATTCCAGACAATTTTCAGCCAATTGAGTGGCGGGTTGATCGCGGCCCCGATCTCGGAACCATCCCCGACATCGCAAAAACGTTTTCCAAAGAGTTCAGTCTCGGGATGTTTGCGCAGACTTGTTTCAACCGCTACTTCGAAATGGCGGTGGCTGACGCCGTAAAGGCAAAGCATATCGTCACGCCGGTATATCTATCGGCCGGTCAGGAGCATATCCCGGCAGTCCTCGCGCCCATACTCGGTCGCGCTGAAATTTTCGCGCAGCACCGGGCTCATTCCTACTACCTGTCATTCGGCGGAGATCCGGCAGCGTTGATCGACGAGCTCCTCGGCCGCCCAACGGGATGCGCCAGGTCGTGGGGAGGATCAGCTTCCATTCACGATCCAGCTATTGGCATGTGGGGACACAGCGGACTTATGGGAGATCAGGTTCCCATTGGGGTCGGTTACGCACTGGCGACAAAAAAGACGACGTTGATCGTAGTCGGGGATGCATCGGGAGAAGAGGACTACGCGCTTGCCTCGATGGGATATGCTGCCACCAAGAAACTCCCTGTGCTGTTCGTCTGCGAAGACAACGATTTATCGATTCTCACTCCGGTAGATATTCGCCGGAGCTGGTCGCTGCCAACGCTTGCGCGCTCCTTCGGAATGCCTGGTGTTGATATCACCGACGACCCGTGGCTTATCGCGCATTACGCCCGCGAGTTGAGAAGCTCGCACCCGGCCTATCTCAATGTCCGAACCTGCCGCGCTCTCTGGCACGCTGGAGCGGGAAGCGACGGTCCTCCCGAGTGGGATCGCTTCGAGCTTATCAAGCAGACGCTTGATGCTCTTGGCTGGAATGCGGAGAGACTTGATATCGAAGCGGCTGCAAAGGAGAAGATTTCCAGCCTTTGGCGCGAACAGCTAAAGGCGCCCAAATGAGCCGTACAGTAGCCGAAACAATTCGGGAAACAACGCGCGCACATTTGAAGACCGGAAAAGGACTGTTATTCGGACAGTGCGTCAGTGCTGTTGGCTGGATCGGTGGCACAGTGCCGGAGCTTACTGAGGAAGACGGGATCGTCGAGCTGCCGATGGCGGATGTGGCAGGCGCAGGCATAGCGGTTGGAGCAGCTCTTTCAGGCAAGCGATGCATTTATGTCATCCGGTACCAGGGTTTCATGTGGTACAACGCCGCTCCGATTGTGAACTACGCAGCGAAATCCAAGGACATGTGGGGCGTTCCCTGTCCGCTGCTGGTTCGATCGATCGCAATGGAAGGCTCGATCGGACCTGTCGCATCTGCTGCGCACCACGGAATGGTCATGCGGATGCCCGGTATTCCTGTCATTGCGCCAATGACGCCGGGCGAGTGGACGACTGCGTGGAACTGGTGGCTCGAACACGATGATCCCGTATATGTCAGCGAGCACAGGCGAAGTTTTACAATTGATCATGAATTGCCCGCGGTGCTCAGGGAATTGCCACGCATAACGCTGATTGGAATCAGTGCTGCACGGCTCAACGCGCAGGAGGCAGTTGAACGGCTCGCTGCGGAAGGAATCGCGTGCGACCTTGTTCCATGTCTCTGGCTCAAGCCTTTCGTGATGACGGCGGAGATGCAGACCAGCCTCACGCGGAGCGGACTCGGACTTGTCATCGATTCCGATTTTGAAGTAGCGGCCGCCGGAAGAAGTGTGGCCTATGAGCTGATGCACAAGTTGAGCGTTCCGGTCCACGCACTCGGGCTCGATGACCGTTCGGCGGGATTTGCAGCTGCTACTGACAATCCCACTCCCACCGCAGACAGAATCGTCGCGCGGGTGCGCGAACTGCTGGAGGAACGAAAGAAGTGACCGCCGGTTCGGGGCGGATCCGTGCGCTGTGCTTTGATTTTGATGGTGTGATCGTCGATTCGTCCCGTCTGAAAGTGGACGCGTTTGTCGCTCTATATTCGGACCGCGACCCGGCGACAATCGAGAGCATCAGGGCCTACTGCGACTATCATGGCGGAATGTCGCGGCAGCGGAAGATCGATCACATCCAGGACATCATCCTTCATGAGCCGATGGGCCGCGCCGAGAAGGATGCGCTGGCTGAAAGATTTCGAAGCCTCGTTCTTGACAAGGTTCTCGCTGCTCCGATGATTCCAGGCGCGAAGGCATTTCTCGATTCCCGAAGCCATGGCTACACCTGCTTTGTTGTATCGGGCACTCCGCATGAGGAAATCACAGCTATTTGCGAGCAGCGCAGACTGGCTTCCTACTTTCGTGGCATCGGCGGGGCTCCGACCGAAAAAGCCGAATGGATCGCCCGGTTTTTGAAAGAGAACGGGATTCAGCCATCCGAGGCGATAATGATCGGCGATGCTCCAACGGACTATGATGCTGCGAACCAGGCCGGCACCCATTTCATCGGGGTCGGATCGAGGCCGGAGAGTCTGATGCCGGTTACCGAGCCACTGATTCCCGACCTGACGGGCCTTGCGGAGCGAATTCAGGAGATTGACCAGTCAGGCGTGTGAGCCGCCGCTAAGACTTTCCTGCCCTGATTAGATTTCCTGCCAGTCCAACTCAAAAAACATTTCAGCTATTCCGGGGCAAAAATGAAAAAGGCAATTCTTATCTGTGGCGAAAACGTCCAGGATCAGGAGTGGGTTTATCCCTACTACCGGCTCCAGGAAGAAGGCTTTGAAGTCCTGAACGCAACGAAGGACGGGAAGGAAACCAAGGGTATCATCGGCGTGCGCATTCCAGGCGATATCTCATACGAAAAGCTCAATGTCGCCGATTACGACCTGATGGTTCTTCCCGGTGGCGTGAAAATGATGGAAAAACTCCGTCAGGAAGAGGGCGTCCTGAAGTTCATCGGTGATTTTGTGAACTCCGGAAAGGTCGTTGCGAGTACCTGTCATGGCGCCCAGCTCCTCATTTCAGCGAAGGCTGTGAAGGGTCGCAAGATCTCCGGCTACTACAGCATCAAGGATGACGTAAACAACGCCGGCGCCACCTATGTAGATGCGCCCTATGTGACGGACGGAAATATTGTTTCCTCTCCTCATTACAAGTATCTTGGTCCCTGGATGAAGGAAGCGCTCCGGCTGTACAACGAGCAGCGCCCATCGAAGAGCTAGGCAACACCGCAATTCCTCATCCTGAGGCAATGGCAGCTCTTTCACTCGCTCGCCGGCACAAGCTTGGCGAATGAGTTTACCGCACCGGGAGGTTAGTTGATGGGCCGAAAGCTCGATGTCCTGTTCGTCAGCGCTGATTCGTCGCTGCAGGCGTATCAGGATCTTGCGAAGGACTATGCGGCGATCGAGCCGCCTACCTGGTCACTGCTGCTCGCGGAGAGCTGCAGAAGCAAGGGATACGGAGTAGCAATTCTGGACTGCACAGCGGAGCGCCTCACTGAGGCGGCCGCTGTGCAGCGTATTCACGAGGCAGATCCGCGGCTTGTCTGCTTCGTCGTATATGGACAGAACCCGAATTCAGGTACGACCAGCATGTCGGGCAACATTGCGCTTGCCCAGCGGCTGAAGGACAGTTATCCGGAGGTGGTCACCTGTTTTATCGGTTCGCATACGAGTGCTTTGCCAAGGGAAGTGCTTGCGAATCCAAGTGTGGACATCGTTCTTTACAACGAAGGCGTGTACGCACTGCACAATCTTCTTGGGTCTTCGCTCGGCGACGACATTGTCGATATCAGGGGCATTGGCCACAAGCGCCGGGGCAATCCGGTAATTAATCCTGCAGAACGTGTTGTCCCGCAGGAGAGAATGGACATCGACCTGCCGGGTTACGCGTGGGATCTGCTTCCCTACGACAAGCGGCCGCTCGACCTGTATCGCGCGCACTTCTGGCACGCTGAGTACGACTACAACAAGCGCACTCCCTTTGCTGCGCTTTACACGTCGCTCGGATGCCGGTTCAAGTGCGATTTCTGCATGATCAATATCGTGAATCGCGAAGACCCGACCGATGGTATCGTCTCTGCGAATTCGGCGAAGATGCGCTTCTGGTCCGCAGACTTCATTATTCGCGAGTTCGACAAGCTTGCGGCAATGGGCGTTGAGACGATCCGAATCTCTGATGAGATGTTCTTTCTCGACAAGCGCCATTTCGAGCCGCTGCTGAACCTGCTCGTCAATCGCGACTACAAGATTCGCACGTGGTCCTATGCGCGTGTGGACACTGTACGTCCGCAGTATCTCGACCTGTTCAAGCAGGCCGGCGTGAACTGGCTTGGGATCGGCATCGAGGCAGCGAACCAGCTCATTCGCAAGGAAGTTTCCAAAGGAACATTCAAGGAAGTGAATATCCGGGAAGTGGTGAACCAGATTCAGGACCACGGTATCAATGTTGGCGCGAACTACATATTCGGATTTCCGGACGACACGAAGGAGTCCTTGGATCAGACGCTCGCGCTGTCGCTGGATCTCTGCACTGAGTTCGCGAATATCTATCCATGCCAGGCACTTCCGGGCAGCCCGCTGTACTACAAGGCGAAGGAGAACGGATGGGCGCTCCCGTCCAACTACGCCGGTTATGGATTTCTGTCCTATGACTCCGAGCCGCTGCCAACCAAGCACCTCTCTGCTGCAGAGGTCCTGGCATTTCGTGATAACGCCTGGGAGACATACTTCACCGACCCCAACTATCTCGCCCTCGTAGAAAGAAAGTTTGGACCGGAGCAGCGTCGGAACATCGAGGATCTCAGCAAGATCAAGCTGAAGCGAAGGCTTCTTGGTGATTGACTGTACGGCCCGCAACGGGTCGTAATTCAAGTATAGGCTGCATGAAATATCCCTTGATGCGAAACAACATCCTGAGAGAGGACCTGGATGCTGTTATAGAACATCTCAAGCAAGACGATCCGATCCTCACGCATGGCGCGAACGTGCGCGCTTTTGAAGCCGAGTGGTCGGAATGGCTCGGCGTAAAGCATAGCGTATTCGTGAACTCCGGGGCGTCGGCCAACCTGCTCACTATGGCGATCCTCAAGCTGCGCCATCCGGACGGCGGTGAGGTCATCGTTCCTCCGCTCACCTGGGTTTCTGACATCGCTTCGGTAATGCAGAACGGATTTGATCCGGTTTTCGCAGACATAGATCCGAGAACGATGGGAATGGATTCCGCGGAAATTCTGTCGAAGATTACGAAGCGTACGCGCGCTGTTTTCCTCACGCATGTGCAGGGGTTTGACGCTCTCACAGATGAACTGATCGCGGAACTTGACAAGAGAAAAATTCCGCTCATCGAGGATGTGTGTGAATCGCATGGCGCGACGCACAACGGGAGGCGATTGGGAAGTTTTGGATGGATTTCGAACTTCTCGTTCTACTATGCGCATCACATGAGCACCATCGAAGGTGGAATGATCTGCACCAATGACCCCCAGGTGTTTCAGGAGGCGCGGATGCTTCGCTCGCATGGCATGACTCGGGAGGCAACCGATCCCAAAGTGGCGGCGATATACAAGGCAGAGTACCCCGACCTG
>JBKJPM010000226.1:0-10699 GCA_046595175.1 Gemmatimonadaceae bacterium | reverse complement strand
GCCGTTGCCAGAGATCGCGCTGTAGTGAACGAAGCAATCCTTCTGCCCGTTGTCAGGGGTGATGAATCCAAATCCCTTTGCATCGTTGAACCACTTCACTTTTCCGGTCGTGCGCATCTTCCTGCTCCTATGAAATTTGTGTCTCGGGAGCGGACCTACGCCGTACCCTTGACAATCTGAACTCGCGGGCGAATGGGATCCCCGCGCTGATCCGTAAGCCGACGAAGCGCATCGCTGCGCAACCCGGATTACCATTACTTAAATAATACACTCAACCTGCGGCTACGACAATAGTTAGCCTGTTTCAGGGTTCTGCGAGCTTGGCATTGGTTACGAAATACTGGGTCTCTCCGAAGCATTTCGTCGGTACCCCGCGATGCTCCTCATAGGTGAGCGATACCCGTTTCCCCATGTCCCCCTCAATCAGATTGGCTATAGAGTCGTTCCGGACTGAAAATGAGAAGATTTGCGGCATGCTCCCCGGTAGGTTGGCCATAGCCAGCTCCCCCTCCCACGTTTTGCAAATCCAGCCCTTCTTTGAAAGCTTCTGGATGAAGCCCGCCCGGTCTCCCTTCGAATACGTGTAGTTCAACGTGACAGAAGCCCAGATCGCCAACACTGCGATTGGGACGAGTACTAGCCCGCCGAGAACGGCCCAGGGCCAGAGCCTGCGTTTACGACGCGGCGAAGTGTTTGGGTTGGTCATGTCTGGGAATTAGCTTTCGCCATCACCCTTCGCAAGCTGATCCTGAGTTGATTCCTCGACGAAAAACAGTTGCCGCAATGGTGGGAAATGTGCCGGTTGGGTCGGCTAACCCCATCGTTGTCCAGTCCATGACCAACACAGACACCGCGGATGTAGAGTCCACGGCGCTTCAGGTCATTGAGCTCGCGCGAGCTGGGTCTCAGCTTGTTCGCGTTACTGTGAACAACGACGAGTCCGCTGCCGCCGTTCCGGAAATAGCACGCCGTGTCGCGGATGAGGGTGTGGATGTTCCAATCATCGGGGACTTTCACTATAACGGACATCAGCTTCTAATTCGCCACCCGGACTGTGCGCGCGCGCTGGCGAAATACCGAATCAATCCTGGCAACGTGGGAGGGAAGAGGCGCGACGAAAATTTTCGCACAATGGTTCGCGTTGCGATCGATAACAACAAGCCCGTTCGCATTGGAGTGAACTGGGGCTCGCTCGACCAAGATCTTCTCACAGAGATGATGGACATGAACGCACGGCTCGATCAGCCGAGCGACGCACATGATGTCTATATAGAAGCAATGCTCGAGAGCGCACTGCGATCTGCATCACTTGCCGAGGAAACAGGACTGTCCCACAATGCGATACTTATTTCCGCAAAAGTATCCGGCGTGCAGGATCTGGTGGATGTGTATCGCAGACTCGCTTCACGCTGTGACTATCCTCTGCATCTCGGCTTGACCGAGGCTGGGCTGGGAACCAAAGGAGTGATATCGAGCACGGCCGGCCTTTCGATTCTGCTGGCGGAAGGAATAGGTGATACGATCCGAGTATCCCTTACTCCAAAGCCGGGCGGCGACCGAACCGAGGAAGTGTTCGTGGCCCAACAAATTCTCCAGTCATTAGGCTTGCGCAGCTTCGCCCCCCAGGTGACGGCATGTCCCGGCTGCGGACGCACGACTTCCACTTTCTTCCAGAAAATGGCGCAGGACATTCAGGAGTACATTCGCGAACAGATGCCGGCTTGGAGAAAAACGTACCCCGGGGTGGAGGAGCTGCGTGTCGCCGTAATGGGCTGCATCGTGAACGGTCCCGGAGAATCCAAGCACGCGGATATTGGGATTTCTTTGCCTGGCACGTTCGAAGAGCCGAAAGCACCGGTCTACATCGATGGCAAGCTTGCGCTCACACTCAAGGGAGACGCGATCGTCCCGGAGTTTCTTCAACTGCTGGATAACTACATAGCGAAACGATACGCCCGGGAAGAGCAGGGGACTCCACTTCCCACGTAACAGGTCTACGCGTATTGCTGCAGCCTGTTAACCGTTTCGCCCAGCTCATCGACGATTGGTGCTTTGAACCCAATTTCCAGAAGTCTTTCGTGCACATCGGAATACCACTTCATGGTTCCTGCTTTACCCGCGCCGAACCGGTTCCAGACATTGTCCTCGTCCACCGTGCGTCTTAGGTCCGCGAGGATCGAGCTCGCGTTGTGAATCTTGTCGGCGGCACATACCCATAGAGCCCGGGTGTTCGCGCCGCTCAGGCGAGAGAGATAGTCTTCTTTGCGATCCTCTGATGAAAGCTCAACGCCGTCATCATCGTTCTTGCGGTATGTAACAGAAAGAACAGCCTCGAGAACCGGCTGTCCAAACTTCGACCCGATTCTTTCTTCCAGAGCCTCACGCGTTAATCCCTCAACGATGCAGTCTTCAATGACGTCGTGCAGAATTCCGGCGATGATCGTTTCTTCATCCTGGTCGTAGCGCGCGAGGATCAGCGCGACATTTGCCGGATGCGTGAGGTAGGGAAGCTTTGTTCCCTTTCTTACTTGGCGGTCGTGGTGCTTCGCGGCAAAAGCAAATGCGTGATTGATTGCGTCAGAATATCCGTTTGCCATTAGCTCAGCCTTTCAAAGAGTGTCGCAATCTTTTCGAGGCCCGTTCGATCAAGGTCGTCAAACGCAGCAAGCTTGGACGAATCCACGTCAAACACTCCAAGCAGCTCGCCTCGCGAGTTCCATACGGGTACCACGATTTCCGATCGTGATCGAGAGTCGCAGGTTATGTGTCCAGGAAATTTTTCTACATCCGGAACGATTATCGTTTCGCCGCGCTCTGCGGCGCTTCCACAAACGCCCTGGCCAAACCGGATCTCGAGACACCCCAAGCTGCCTTGGTATGGTCCCGCCCTCAAAAGCTTTCCCGGCTCAACAACCCGGTAGAATCCGGTCCAGAGGTGGCCCAGTGAAAAGTGGATCAACGAGCTCAGCGTCGACATGACTGCAATCGTGTCATCGATTCCCGCCAGTACGGCGGTCGCGTGTGCGTACAGCTCAGAGTACGCGCGATCCTTAGGCTCGTTGCGAAGATCCGGAATCGACTCAGCCATCTTTCCCCGTAGACCCTTCACCCATTTTCTTCGCGCCATAACCGGCCGCAACGCTTCTCAGCAGCTTGCTCATGAACTTCCTCCCGCAAAGCTAAGGTCCGCCCTAGTCGATACGGCTTCATCCCTGACTTCAGCGGCCTCAATTCTGGGAAGTTCGTCATCCCAGAGCACGAGACCATGAATGTGCATGTTGATCCCGCGCAGACTCTCAGCAGCCGCTGCAAAATCCTGTGTTTTTGTCCGCGCAATTCGACCGCACAGTATGACATCCGGCCCTGGAATGATCGATATCGCGTCCCTGACCACGTAACTGATGGGGGCAGCTATGACTATGAAGTCGTATCGTCGCTGCATTCTCTGGAACCCGCCCTGCATTGCACTTACTGTCGGTCCGTCCGGGTGCACGACGCGACCAGTACCGCTTGGGAGCACGTCGAGCGGCCGATCCCGGCCGATTGTGGTCGGAACGATTGCCTCCGGCCATTGGGTGCCGCCCGCCATTACATCTGCAAATCCCGGATTCGCGCGTATGCGCAGCACGCCGGCAATCGTCGAAGTCGTCGGATCCACATCGACAAGAAGTGTGCTCCGTGCCTCGTATGCTGCGGCTGCTGCAAGGTTGGCGGCCACCGCGGCAACGATGACGGGTTCTTCTCCGGTTATCGTGATCACCGGGACCGGTGTTTCACTTCCGGCGATGTTTAAATAAAGATTTTTGTAATTTTCCGACACGACATCAATCAATGGCGGGGCGTGCTCGTCCGATCTCCGTCGCGCGCGCTCCACGACTTCCGATGGCTTGACGACTGTGATTACACGCGCGTGTGTGAACTGCTCGGCCTCGCGCGAATCGGCGATATGCGGATGCCGAAGCTCATATCCGAAAGCCACAGCGAATCCGACAGCGAGGGCCAGGATCGTTGCGGCCGCCAGCATTGCAAGCGGGGGAGCGTCGACATTCGCGACATCTCTCACACGCGCAATCTGCTGGTCTATCTGCGCATTTTTCTGCCGGATTCGCTGCAGCTCCTGTGTTGCTCCAAAGCGAAGTTTTTCTGATTCATCACGACGGTTGAGGTACAGCGTCGTGTCGACGGTGGATGTTACCGCCGCAACCGGTGCCACGGGACGCAGGAGAGCCAGCTGAGCCCGCAACTCTCCGCGGCGCCGATCAGCAAGTCCCTGTATTCCTCTTCCAATCGCGGTAGCCCTGGCCGTGAGTGCTACGTAGACCGGATCCACCGCTCCCACCGCGCCAAATGCTTCGCGCTCTTTTTCAATTTCGCCGAGTGAATCGAGAAGCACCTTCACCTGTGGCATGTCTGCCACATACGGCGACTCCGCCAGTGCGCGATAGGATGACGATAGCGGTGAAGTTTCCGCTCGCGCGATGAGGCGTGATAGCGTCGCGACTACTCCGCTGATCGAATCGCGCCGCGCAATTGTTTCGGGAGGGAAGGTGTCAATTGGCGCCGCAACAGGCATCGCGATACTTCGCCTTGCAATTGCAAGCACCGAATCAGCCAGTGCCACCTGGGCCGCCGCCTCGTCGCGCACCGCAAGAACGGATGTCGAGTCCGGCCGAACTTCGACTTGTTCGGCAGGGTGATTTCCGGCTGCACCCTGCCGCGGGACCAGCACAAATGCGATTAGTGCCGCGATGAAAGCCGTGCCACCGGCAATACCCATCAGTCCCGGTCTGCGAATCGCATTTCGGGAACGCGCTGCGATCCACGCGTAGCTGACAGTGGAAGGATTTTTCATTCTTTGGAAAGGGTCGCCGAAGGACGCTTCACATGCAAGGGAAGAGCCGAATGGCAAAAACAAAAGGAGGGCATCAATCGATGCCCTCCTTTGCTGTTCAATTGCTGTTACTGGACTGTAATTACGCCCTTCATCCCCATCGCGAGGTGAGGAACGCAGTGGAACGGATAGCTTCCAGGTGCAATGTTCGCGAACGAAACCGTGATGGACTCGTTCGGGTTCATCTTCATGGCGCTGGACAACTCGCCCATCTTCTCGGACATGTTTGCATCCAGCTGGCTCTTAATGCCGGCCGCAAGCGCTGTTCCGTCAAACGCGACGTTGTGTGGTCCACCGGTAACCATGATGAACTTCACACCATCGCCGGCCTTGACCGTAAGGTTGGCTGGCTCAAAACGATATCCCTGCGCGTCACCAATCATTTTTACTTCGTGCGTGGTGCCGGTGATCGGAGCTGCTGCGCCCGTTGCTGCGGGCGTTGGCGTAGCGGTTGCTGCAGGAGCTACTGCTGCCGTGTCTGTTGTGGCGTTGTTTGCAGCCTTGTCACCGCCGGCGCATGCGCCGAGGGTAAGAGCGGTTGCTGCAACCGCGAGTACTTGAAACCGCATTTCTTGTGGCCTCCAGTGCCGACTCTACTGCTGAATTAATAGTTGACCCGGCATACGCCGGTACTTGTGAATTTATTCACAAGCCGATGGGGACGCAATGTCGCGGACCCGTTCACCGGCTGCGGTGTGCAGGAAGTATTCCGATTTTCCACCTAAAAGCGATTAATCAACGCCGCATTCACCCGCCTGGGGTCGCCAACATAGGCGAACCTGAAGCCGGTCATGTATTTCCGCGCCACACGTTGAACGTCTTCGGGGGTCACCCGCCGGATTTCATCCATGAAATGCTCGGCAAGTCGAAAATCGCCCCGATATAGCTGCGAGCGCGCCAGAAAATCAGCTTGAGCCGCGTTGGTTTCATTGTCGAGAAAGTATTCTGTGATGAACTGCTGCCCGAGACGCTCCAAGCCCGAGGGGTCGAGCAATTCGCGTTGCAGTTCATTAATGCCAGCCCGCATGAGCTCAAGGCTTTTGTCCGGCGAAACCGTCGAGATGTACAACCCCCCTGCGCTCACCGCCCTATCGAGAAACGGAGCGTGAACATCGTAAGTCAAATTCTGCTTGGTGCGCAGTTCAGCGAAGAGCCGCCCCGTGAGCACTGCAGTGGCGACTCGCAGTGCCTGATAGTCGGGACTGGTCGCCGCTGGGCCGCTGTAATACCCAAGCAGGTAGTTCGTCGGCAGGCTGCGTTGCGCCACTACTATTGTCGCTGCTCCGGACGGTAGCGGAGGCGCAGGTGCCCATTTGTAGTTGCCTTGGGGAAGACGTGAGAGTGTTGCACGCACCAGCCTGGCCACATGAGCACTGTCAACATTTCCGACCACGACAAGAAGCATTCGCGATTTGACGATCTGTGTCTGCTGGAAGGACTTCAGTGCTGCTGCGTCAATCTTTCCGAGCGATTCAACGGTTCCGGCGAGCGGAGCTGAATAGGGGTGGCCGCCGAAAGCCACGCTGTCCGCAAGTCTGCTTACCAGCGCGTCAGGATCGTCATTCTGTGAAGTGAGCGCGAGGCGGTACTGGGCCTTTACTATCTCCACGTCTGCGGGACCGAAATGCGGATTCGCCAGCCGATCGGCAAAGATGGACCAGGTCGAGTCCAGAACCTCGCTTGATGTTCTAATGCCGAACATTGTCCATTCAACGGTCGGGCGAACGACGATCTCGCTGCCGAGGTTTGCCATCTTTCGGCGAAGAACCGCCTTCGGATAGTGCAGCGTTCCTCGCTCCGAAACATCGAGAAGCACTGGTTCAATGCCTGAGTTGGCACCCGCGACCTGCGGACCGCCCAAGAGGTACAGGTTGGCCGCGACAACATTGTTTGCAGGATTGCTTCGGAGAATGATTTTGACGCCGTCAACGTCGAAGCTGGTGGTTGCGGTTCCTATTGCAAGAGCAATCGCTAACAGCATCAGTGTGTCTCTCCGACGAGTTCCTGTTCGGTTATTCCCAGCGCTTTCCGCGCGTCGGGATGCAGCAATACACCAGTCACGCGCGGCTTGCCGACTATGTATTTGCGGGCGTAAAGGCGGAGATCATCAACGGACTGCTTCGCCATATTATCAACGTAGCCCATGTAATACTCCAGGTTTGCGACGCTCCACCAAAACCCGAGCGTGTGTGCAAATCCCGACGCGCGCTCCCGATCAAACGCCGACGTGACCGCGCGATGCGCTTTCGTGGCATTGAGCTCGTCAATGTCGAAGTATCCAGGCGTGTCAAATTTTGCTATCTCGTCCGCGAGCGCTTTCATTGCTGCGCGAAAATTCTCGGGCGATGTTGCGCCACTTATGGTGATCGGCCCGGTGTGGTTCAGCGTGTAGTAGTTGACGAGCACGCCCTGCCAGAGTCCGCTATCAGCAAGTCGCTGCTGGAACCTGGACTGCGGATCGTTCAGGACGTCTGAGAAAACGTCGGCTGCATATGTTGCTGCTGGATCCTTTCCAACACTGGGACCCTGCCACTGGAGCAGCACCGTCACCGCGCCTACCGCAGCCTCGGCAATTACCGCGCTATTTTTTTTGAGGGCTGGAATTTCTGGAATCGGGTCCGCGACGAATGGATCTGGTGAGCGTTTCCAGTCTCCGAGCTCTCGCTCAACCAGCGAAAATATCTGTTCGGGGTCCACGTCTCCAGCGACGATGATGGCGGAATTATTCGGGATGTAATACTTCGCCTGAATCCGCCGCATCTTCTCCGGTGTCGTCGTAAGAATCACGTTCCGGTCGCCAATTACGTTCTTTCGGCTGACATTCCCCGGCCAAAGCAGATTGTCCATCTTGTGGGTTATTTCAAACCCCGGACTTGACTCGTTGCGGTCATACTCGCCAATGACGACTTGTCGTTCACGTTCCAGCTCGTCCTGAAGAAAGAGTGGGGCCTTGAGCGCCGAGGAGAGGAGCTGCAGGCCTTCCCGTACGCTATCCGCGGGAATAGTCAGGTAGTAGTTCACGACTTCTTCGCGAGTGCTGCCATTATAGACCGCCCCCAGGTCTCCAGCGCGAGCGACGAAAGCGTCGGGCATAGGATAGCGTGCATTGGCTCGGAAAAACATGTGCTCGTACATATGGGCCAGTCCCGCATAGTCCGGCGATTGCGTAAAGGAACCGTTCTTGACGTCAACTTCGAGTGTTACGAGCGGAACCCCATGGTTTTCCACTACAATTACTTCCAGTCCATTGGCCAGAACTTTCTGCCGTATGATTTTCTGGAGCTCAGCGCGCTGCGCGTCTGCCCGTGAAGGCGAAAGGCCAGCGGCAACGAATAGAAGGAGGGTGGCGAATGAGCGCCCAAGTGAATTTCTTTTTGACATATCAGTCAGGTACTACCCCAGGTGACAGATAAATATTCACAGCTTGTTTCGCGGCTCGATCCTGCCCGCGTAAAGAAAGACGAAAAACTCGCTCCCTATACGACCTTTCGTATCGGAGGGCCCGCTGACGTCTTCTATAGTACAGGATCAGCTGACGATCTCGCTGAAGCGGTATCGGCTGCTCGGGCGCTGGACGTGCCGTACTTCGTCCTCGGGCTCGGCGCCAACATACTGGTAGGAGACAAAGGGTTTCGAGGACTGGTGATACGGAATGTAGCCAACCGTTTCGCCTTTGATGACAACGGCAAGCTGTGGGTGGAGAGTGGGGCAATAATCGGGGAGATCATTCCGGAGGCAGTCGAGCGTGGATGGTCAGGTCTTGAGCACTACGTTGGGATCCCCAGTACTGTAGGTGGGGCAGTTTGGCAGAACCTGCACTTCCTCGAGCCCGAACCCGACCGCAAGAGAACCATGTTCATCGCAGATGTTTTTGCTTCGGCAGATTTGCTTACCCGAGAGGGGATCCGGAGAATCGTCGATAAGGAGTACATGCAGTTCGGGTATGACACCAGTGTGCTTCACCATGGGGGCGATATTGCGCTTTCCGTGACGTTCCAGCTTGAGAAGGGAGACACTGCAGCAATGCATCGCATCATGCAGGAGAACCTGAGCTGGCGTGGTGCTCGACATCCGTGGCTCCAATTTCACCCGAGCGCCGGATCAATTTTCAAGAAGATCGAAGGCGTCGGGGCCGGACGGCTGGTGGACCAGTGTGGCCTGAAAGGCCACCGCCACGGGGATGCGCAGATATCACATATCCATGCGAACATTATGGTGAATCTTGGAAACGCGAAGGCGAAAGATGTTCGTGAACTGATCACCCTCGCCCAGGAAGCGGTGAGGGAAAAGTTTGGATATCAGCTCCAGCCAGAAATCGGATTTATTGGCGAGTTCTAGCCAGGCCTTTCAATCCATTCTTTCCATGTCGCCTCCTGAGCTCCTATTGTGAGCGCATTGCCGTTTCGCACCAGAGGCATCTTCAACAGCAAGGGGTCTTCTGTGAGCTTAAGCAGCCACTTATCGTCGGATAGTTGTGCGTATCTCAACCCCATGTCTGCGTACGCCCTGGACTCGCGATCAACCAGATTGGGCGCACCAAATTTCTGCGCGAAACGCCGAAGCTCACCGAGCGATGCCGGGCGTTCCGTCAGGTCGACAAAGTGGACCTTTATTCTGCGCTCCGCAAAGAACCGCTGAGCCTTTCGTGTGTCCGCGCTTTTTCGAACACCAAAGATCTGAACTTCCATTGAAATTCAATTTCCGTTTCAAAATGGTTCACGCAGATATATGAGCGCCGATCGATTCGTGCCAGCATGGTGGATACGGAATGCCCACCTTCAGACATTGTGGGGAAAGCTTGTTCGCAAACTTCCTCCAGCACCGGTCGAAACAGAAACCTGGACCGCACCAGATGGTGAGCGACTGGAAATCCACAGACTGAAGTCTCCCGGTTCGAAGGCCCGGCTTGTTTTGCTGCACGGATTGGAGGGAAGCGTTCGCTCTCATTATGCGCAGGGTCTTCTGTGGCAGGCGCACCGGCGCGGATGGAACGCCGATCTCCTGATTTTCAGAACCTGCGGTGCGACTGAGAGCACCACGCCGCGGATGTATCATTCCGGGGAAACCACCGACATTGCCTGGGTCGTCGAAAGAATTATCGCTGAGGATCCGGGAACCGCGATTGGATTGATTGGTGTTTCACTGGGCGGGAATGTTCTTCTCAAGTTCCTGGGCGAGCGGGGACGGGAGGTGCCATCCCAGATTCGCGCCGCCGTCGCAATCTCGGTACCCTTCGACCTGGAACGCTCATCCCGTTATATCAATCAGGGGTTTTCTCGCGTCTACGAATGGCACTTCATGCGCACGCTACGGCGAAAGGCAAAGGCAAAGCTCGCGCAGTTTCCCCTTCTTGCAGATCTGTCACGCGTCGAAGCTGCTAATACCATGTACGATTACGACGACGTGATGACCGCGCCGGTTCACGGATTTCGGGATGCCGCTGACTACTACACGCGCTCGAGCTCGATTCACTGGGTTCAACAGATCGCGGTGCCTACGTTACTCCTGAGCGCAGTGGATGATCCCTTTCTTCCGCCGGCTGTTCTGGATGCGGTACGGATGCGTGCTTCGAGAAATTCAAACCTTCATCTAGAGTTTCACCCTCATGGCGGTCATGTGGGCTTCATTGCCGGCAGTAATCCGCTGCATCCGATTTATTATGCAGAGCAGAGAGCTGCCGACTTCGTTTCACACTTCATTTTGTAACACCTCTTTCGGGAAGAATTTCATGAAACTCGGAGCGATTGCCCTCCTGGGCGGATGCGTTTCTTTTCTCACCGCATGTGCAACATCGCAGCAGACCGATTC
>JBKJPM010000224.1:0-13246 GCA_046595175.1 Gemmatimonadaceae bacterium | reverse complement strand
CGGTCCTTCCAGTCCACGATCGCGCTCATCTTTTCCGCGCCGATCACCAGAATTGTTTCGGCTGCGCCGGATGCCATCATTCCCTCGGCGACGGTCATTCCGTACAGCCAACCGGTACATGCGGCGGATATGTCAAAGGCAGCAGCGCGAGTTGCGCCCAGCTCAGCCTGCACGTCCACGGCCGTCGAAGGCAACAGCTTGTCTGGTGTTGCTGTACTAAGAATGATCGTGTCTATGTCACCCGCGTGGACATTCGCTTTTTCCATTGCACGGCGTGCGGCTTCCGAAGCGAGCATCGCGGTAGATTCTCCACTCTTGGCAATGCGTCGCTCTACAATTCCGGAGCGCTCGAAAATCCATTCGTGCGACGTCTCGATTCCTTTAGCAGCGAAATCATGGTTGGTCATCACAGTAGCAGGCATGCCGCGTCCGGTGCCGGCGATATACGCGATTGGCCGCTTCACTCGGACATCTTCTGGCTGGCCGCCGACTCAGCCAGTCTCTTGCCTATGAGGTCATTCATCTTTGTCTCCACGGACCTCACTGCGACTTTCAGCGCATTCTTGAGCGCCTGCGGATTCGCGTTGCCATGTGCGATAATGCTCACACCCTGAACGCCGAGGAGGGGTGCGCCGCCATGCTCGTCCGAGTCGATGCTGCTCAGCGCCCTGTAGACCGCTTCCGAACTGATGCCCGCGGCTTCGTGCAGCATGGATCCAATCATGGGAAGCACGGCCTCGTAAAACTTGAGGACGACATTCCCGGTGAATCCGTCGCAAACGACTACGTCAATCTGGCCGCGGTCGCTGCGTCCGCGAGGAAGATCGCGACCTTCCACGTTTCCGTGAAAGGAGAACGGCGCCTTGGAGAAGAGCTGGTGCGCGTCCTTGACGACCTTGTTTCCCTTGCTCGGCTCTTCACCGATGCTGAGCAGAGCAATGCTCGGATTTGTTCGGCCAAGAATGCATTCGGCGTAGCACGCTCCCAGCCAGGCGAACTGCAGTAGCTCGTCCTTGGAACAGTCCACGTTTGCGCCGGAGTCCAGGACGACAATCGGCTGCAGCGAGGTCGGAAACACGGTCGCGATTGCAGGGCGGGTGAGATTCGCCTGAAGTTTCAGGAGGACGGTGGACGCAACCATCTGCGCACCTGTATTTCCTGCGGAAACAAAACCGTCGGACTTCCCTTCCGCCTGAAGCTGGAGTCCGACGTACATGCTGCTCTTTGTTTTCTTGATTGCAGCGGTGGGCTTCTCCGACATTTCCACAATGTCGGGAGCATCCACGATTTCGATTCGATCCCGAAGCGAGTGCTTTCGCTTTTCGAGCTCGGCTTCGATTACGGAAACATTTCCGACGAGCTGCACTGTGTGTGCGCCGTCCAGCTCCTCAAGAGCGAGGAGGGCACCTTCGATTGGAGCCTGGGGAGCAAAGTCGCCCCCCATCGCATCCAACGCGATTCGGGCCAACTACGCTTCCCGGGCTGCTATCCGCTGTTCTCCGTCATAGTATCCGCACTCTTCGCACACGTGGTGCGGTCGCTTCATGCTCTGACAGCGAGGACATTTCTGAATTGCAATTGCGGGAGCGGTCTTGTGAGTGTTACGTGCGCGCTTCTTCCGCTTTGATGTACGTCTCTTTGGTACTGCCATGATCCTGTTCCAGTTAGAGTAAAAATTTCAGCTTGTACTACCGAGCTTTCGCAATGCATCCCACCGACTGTCCTGTGAAGCGGGAACGCAATCGCAGCTGCCCTTGTTCAAATCCATGCCGCAAATGGCGCATAGTCCTTTGCAATCTTCCCTGCATTCCAGGAAAGCAGGCGCCACCAGGAGCCAGCTTTCCCGCACCGCCGGACGGATATCCAGCTTTGGCGCGTGCGGATCGAAGAGATAGACATCGGGATCTTCGGCCTCTTCGGAGCCGCTCTCCGCAAAAATGAAATGCGCCTCTTCTGACACAGCCGCTTTCACGGGTTCGAGACACCGTCTGCACGGCATCTCAACCGAACCTGTTATCTGGCCGCTGAAATAGAATTTTCCATCTCCGGCGGCCGAAAGTCTGCCTTCGATATGCACAGGCTTACCGGGCTTCGAATCGGCCTCTAACCAGATGGGATCATCGGGCGCCAGGTCCGCATCAACGCGGGCCGCCGTGGTCTCCAGCGAGCGGAGGTCAAAAGACAGCATAAGCCCTTAAAAATAGCGAGGTTGGGGCTTCCAAACCAGTGGTTTGTCGCTGGGAATCAGCGCTTCGCGCTGCGCAGTCGCGATACTGCCTAGAGAGTATCGGCTTCCGCGAAAAAGAAGCGTGCTTCCCGCTCCGCATTTTCGTCCGAATCCGAAGCGTGAATTGCGTTCCGCTCCTTTGACTCGGCGAACAGCTTCCGAACCGTATCGTCGGCAGCTTCAGCCGGATCGGTCGCACCGATGGCTGTACGAAGCGAAGCGACTGCATCGGCCTTTTCGAGGATCATCGGCATGCACTTGCCCGACGTCATGAATTTCGAGAGCGAGCCGAAAAAAGGGCGTTCGCGATGGACTGCGTAGAACTCGCCCGCCTGCTTGCCGGTCAGCTGCATAACCCGGGAGGCGATGACCTTGAAACCAGCTTTTTCGAGGTGGGCGACGATCTGGCCTGCTTTACCAGACCCGAAGGCGTCTGGTTTGACGATTGTAAGTGTGCGATTCCCAGCCATATGCTTTCTAGCTCCTGATTCGTGATTTGAGGAGCTCGACGACATCGATCGGGCGTTTTGCGACGCCGAGCCCGTTTTCTTCAAAGGCCTGCATTTTTTCAGCGGCTGTGCCCGCTGAGCCCGAAATGATTGCGCCCGCGTGTCCCATTCTGCGGCCCGGCGGCGCGGTCTGACCGGCGATGAACCCAACAACCGGCTTCGACATCTTCTCCTTCACAAAGCGAGCGGCGTCCTGTTCGTCCGTTCCGCCAATCTCACCGATCATTACAACGGCCGTTGTGTCGGGGTCCTTCTCGAATGCATCCAGACAATCGATGAAGTTGGTTCCATTTATCGGATCGCCGCCGATTCCCACGCAGGTAGTCTGGCCCATTTTGGCGCGCGTCATCTGGTCCACGACCTCATAGGTGAGCGTACCGGAGCGGCTGACAAGGCCGATGTTTCCGGGTGTGCAGATGCGCCCCGGAATGATTCCTACCTTGGCTTTTCCTGGAGAGATGAGGCCCGGGCAATTCGGTCCGAGCAGGCGAGATCCCTTCTCTTTCACGAAGGGATACACGCGCGTCATGTCGAGAACCGGAACTCCCTCGGTGATGCAGACGATAAACGGAATACCAGCGTCGGCAGCTTCCATCATTGCATCAGCCGCAAACATTGGCGGTACATAGATGACCGTGCAGTTCGCGCCGGTTTGCTTAACTGCATCAGCGACCGTATCGAAGATCGGAACCTTGGCCTCGAAACTCTGGCCGCCCTTTCCCGGGGTGACGCCGGCGACAACGTTGGTGCCGTATTCGATCATCTGCTTGGCGTGGAATGATCCGTCGCGGCCGGTGATGCCCTGGATGAGGAGCTTTGTGTTCTTGTCAATGAAGATGCTCACGCGGCTTTCCCCCCCGTTGCGAGGGCAACCACGCGTTTCACTGCTTCATCCATGTCGGTCATCGCCGAAAAACCATTCTCAGTAAGAATTTTCACTGCGATTTCTTCATTGGTTCCTGTGAGGCGGATTACGATTGGAACCGTCAGCGGGTTCTGCTTCGTTGCAGTGACGATGCCGTTGGCCACGTCATCGGTCCGCGTTATTCCGCCAAAGATGTTGAACAGAATCGCTTTCACATTTTTGTCGCCGGTGATAATGCGCAGTGCATTGACAACCTTCTCGGGATTGGAAGAACCCCCGATGTCGAGGAAGTTTGCCGGATCTCCGCCGTAATATTTCACCAGATCCATCGTCGCCATGGCCAGGCCTGCACCGTTGACAACGCAGCCCACATTTCCGTCCAGCTTGATGAAGGTGAGACTGGATTTCCGCGCGTCCACTTCGCTGGGAGCTTCACTGCTCTCGTCTCGAAGTGCTTCGATGTCGGGACGGCGATCAAGTTCGTTATCGTCAATCACCATCTTTGCGTCGAGTGCGACGACTTCGCCTTCAGGTGTCGTCACGAGCGGATTGATTTCCGCGAGTGATGCTCCGCTTTCAGAGAATGCCACATAGAGCTGCTGCAGGATTTTTGCGGCTGCGCGAACCTGCTTGATGTCCTTGTAAAGGAAGAACGCCAGCTGCATCGCTTCGAAGCTGCGAAGGCCGTATCTCGGATCGACAGGATGGCGAAGGATTTTTTCCGGTGTCTTTTCGGCAACTTCCTCGATGTCAATTCCGCCTGCGGGACTTACCATGAAGACAGCCTTCTTCGAAGAGCGGTCCACAATGATCCCGACATAGGCTTCTGTTGCGATCTCCGCCGCCGGCGTGACAAGAACCTTGAGTACGGGGAGATCCTTGATAGTCAGCTTGAGAATCTTTTCAGCGACTTCGCGAGCTTCCGCCGGACTCTTTGCGAGCTTGACGCCACCGGCCTTGCCCCGCCCGCCAGTGTGAACCTGTGCCTTCACAACGACGGTTCCTCCAAATTTGGCCGCAATCCTTTCGGCTTCGGCGGCAGTGGTTGCAACTTCGCCGGGAGGAATCGGGATTCCCTTTCTGCGAAAGATTTCCTTGGCCTGGTATTCGTGAATGTTCAAACCCACTCCGGTGGCAAACTGGTTTTGTTGAAGACCTCAATGTAAACAGACCCTGACAGGAGCGGCACCGCCGACGCGCTACTTACGCGGCTGCGTGACAACCATTCCGAGGGTGTCGAACGCTGCCCCGAACGCACCCAGATCACCGGAGGCAAGAGCGGCTCGCATTTTATTGTAGAGAGCCGTTGTCCGGGCGCGAAAGGTTGAGTCGGTGGACGGCAATAGCAGCTGAACGGCGCTGTCCCCGTCGGCTGGCGGCGCACTGCTCAATTCCCGCTGCCAGTTCCTTGCTCCGGTGGCGAACAAAGCCGGATATCTCGTGATCCAGGCCTTGGCGACGGGATCAAGTGTGTCCGCAGGAAACAGCGTAGTCCTCCCCGTTCCGGAATGAACGACTGCGGTCGCGGCGTGCCTGAAATACGATCTCTCAGATCCGGCAATCCGGTAATGCGCACTCAGAGGATAGTAGTAAGACGCGGAGTACAGCTCGATTGACCAGTAAAGCGTGTCTCCGCGGAACTGCGGAGCCGCAAAGCTCCCCTGGGCGAAAATCGGTGCGAGCGCGCTGATTCGTGATCTAACATCGCGCGTTCCAACCAGTTTTGCATTGCGCGGAAGATTTCCGGACAGCAGTGACATATCCTGCTGGCTCCAGGCGTGAGCCAGCCGCCGAACGCCGCGCGGCAAACCAGGGGCAGCGATGATGTCCTGTGAATCGGCGACGATGACAGCGCCACTCGCGCCGGGATACACGAGCGACCCGTCGTAACGTGATGCGATTGCGTTGGCAACTGAAGAATCTGCGCTTGTGCTCTGCGGCGGAATCTCTCCCGGCGGGACGATTCGGCCTTCCAGCCCGTAGGCTCTCCGCGTGAATGCGTCCCGGGTTTGCAGGTAAGGAACATTGCGCAGTCTCTGGAGAGCAGCCGGAGAAGCCTGTCGCAACAGGAAGGGCAGAACTTTCAAGCCGGAGAACGAAATCACCAGCACTGACGTAACGGTTAAAAAGCTCGTCCTGAGCTGTCCGCTCCATCCGGCGATCAGAATCATTATTGCGGCGGCAGTTGTCCCGATGGCCAGAAAGAGATAGGTCGGCGCAAGCCAACGATGATCTACGTAGGAGAACGCGCCGCCCGGACCGCTGCCACGAGCCAGCAGCGCATACGCATCCAACCTGTAGCTCCATGCAAGCAGAAGAAGAGCTATCGTCCCGAGCACGGTAATGTGCCGGCGCGCGTATACCGAAACCTGGAGGCGTCCCCGATACCAGCGAAGTCCGGGCGTGAGAGAATAAAGCCCCACCACGAGCGCTGTCACCATGGATGTCAGCGCGATTGCCCACACGTATAGCGCGTTTTCCAGCGGCAGCCAGCTTACATAAAAGCCGAGATCGATGCCGTAGTATGGATCTGCCTCCCCAAAAGAGAGCCCGAGTCGAGCGAGACTCAGCAGGGTCCAGTTCGGCGCACCGAAAGCTAGCAGTAGTCCAACGATCACCGACAGCGCCGCCACTGCCCGAAAGAGGTAGCGGCCGGGAACGACTTCACCGATTTCTACATTGCCGATACGCCGCGGAAGTGCGAGCGAGACTATGCTCCGCCGGATTGCGTCCAGGTTGAAAAAAGCAAAAATCGCTGCGAATGTCCCCAGTCCCAGTCGCAACAGGGTTACATCGCGGAGGCGCTCCAGCCATACGGCCGACGCATCGAGCGAGTTAAACCATGTGTATTGTCCATAAAGAACTGCCGCAGCGCGCCCCGCAATCAGTGCCGCCGCAAGGATACCAACCGCGATCGCAGCGCGGCGGCCCCGGGTCATCCTACGGCGATGCCCTGCTCCGTGAGCCAACCTTCCATCTCTGAGCGAATCTGCGCGAGGTGCTCTTTTGTGCGGGCCTCAAACCTCATGACCAACACAGGCTGTGTATTGGATGCGCGAATCAGGCCCCATCCGTCGCCGAACAATACGCGCACACCGTCAACGTCAATCACGTCGTGCTTGGAGCGGAAATATTTCGTGGCCGCTTCGACAATCCCAAACTTGACGTCATCGGGGCAGTCCACGCGAATCTCAGGCGTGGCAATGAATTGAGGCACATCAGCCAGCATCTCGTGAACAGAGCGGCCGCCATTGGCCACGATGCGAAGAAGGCGTGCAGCACCGTACAGTGCATCGTCGAATCCGTAGAACCCTTCGCTGAAGAACATGTGCCCGGACATCTCGCCAGCGATTGGCGCATTCGTCTCATGCATTTTCTCTTCGATCAGCGAATGTCCGGTCTTCCACATGACTGGTTTGCCGCCTGCCTTGGTGATTTCCTCAGGCAGAGCCTGTGAACACTTCACGTCGAAAATGATGGACTGACCCTTCCCTGTTCGCTCCAGCACGTCACGTGCGTAAAGAATGAGGATATGATCCCCCCAGATGATCTCGCCCTCATTGTCGATCACGCCGATCCTGTCCGCGTCGCCATCGAGCGCGATTCCAATATCGGCCTTCTGCCTCGCCACTTCAGCGATGATGTCCGTGAGGTTGGCTTCGACGGTTGGATCGGGATGATGATTCGGAAACGTTCCGTCGCTTTCGCAGAAAAGGCATGTGGCATTGACTCCGAGCCGCTTCATCAGCTGCGGTGCGACGAGCGCGCCGGCTCCGTTGCCGCAGTCAACCACGACCTTGAGGTTTCCGGCAATCGGACCAATTCTGCTGACGACATCGTCTATGTAACGATCTATGACTTCTTCCTGCCGAACTTTTCCCGTTCCAGATGGAAAGTCACCGGCGACAATCAGCTCGTAGACGTGCTGGATGTCTTTTCCATAGACCGAGTTCTTTCCAATTCCCAGCTTGAATCCGTTGTACTCCGGAGGGTTGTGCGATCCCGTGATCTGGATTCCACCGGCCACATTGAGATTGTGCTGCGCCCAGTATGCGAGAGGTGTTGGCACAATTCCGATATCAACCACATCGACGCCCGACTCGGTGAGTCCCTTAAGAAGACCCTCGTGGAGTGCATTGCCGCTCGGTCTGTTATCGCGACCTACGGCAATTTCTCCCGTGATACCGTGCTCGCGCATATAGGCAGCGAATGCCCGTCCAATGGATGCTGCCACGTCCGGCGTGAGATCCTTGCCGGTGACGCCACGGATATCGTATTCCCTGAAAATCGTGCGCGAGAGTGCCATCTACTTAAAGTCCCGAGCTCAGGGTACTGGATTAGCAGCCGCCATTGGCCCAGACGGCAGAGCATGCACAGTCGGCGGCTTGGAAACCCGATTGGCGCGCGTCAACTCGATCACAGGATTGGGGAAAAGTCCAAATACGATGATGAGCAGTGCGGCCACCCCAATCACCACCTTTGTCCAGCCCCCAATAACTCTGCCTGCGTCCACGTTGGCGGGACGCGGCTTCATGAACATCACCATTACGACGTACAGGTAGTAGCCAGCTGAGATCACGCTGGTCAGAACGAGAATGACGGCCAGAATCGTCTGGGGCGAATCGGCACGCAGCGCTTCCTGCAGGATGAACCACTTCGCGAAGAATCCCATTCCGCCGAAAATCGGGAACCCGAGCAATGCCAGCATGAAGATCGCCATCGCCGAAGCAATCCAGGGGTGAACCGTCCAGAGGCCGGCATAGTCGTCAATTGAAAGGCGGTCTTCACCACGACTGCCAAGCGCAACGATTACACCAAAAGCTCCGAATGTTGCAAGGGTGTACGCGATCAGGTAAAACATGAACGCCGACGTGGCGGCAGCATTACCGATCACAACTGCGACGAGCAGATAGCCAGCGTGCGCGATGCTCGAGTAAGCCAGCATCCGCTTGATGTTTCGCTGCGCGAGGGCAATGAGGTTGCCGACAACCATCGTGAATGCTGCGAGCCACCATATGGGACCGTGCCAAAGCGTGGCGACTCCGGGAAACGCCTCGAGCCAGATCCTGAGGAACGCCGCGAACGCGGCTGCCTTGACCGCCGCGGCCATGTAAGCCGTTATAGGTGTCGGAGCGCCTTCGTATACGTCGGGCGCCCACATATGGAATGGAGCCGCTGCAACCTTGAATCCGAATCCGATGAGGAGAAGCGCGATCCCCACGATGAGCATCGGGTTGGTGCCGAGGTGGAGTTGCTGAATACGCGCACCAATCTCGGAAATGTTGGTCGCTCCGGTCGCTCCGTAAACGAGCGCTATTCCATAAAGAAGGAAACCGGTAGAGAACGCGCCCAGGAGAAAATACTTCAGCGCAGCTTCCGCCGAACGCTCACTCCGCCTGTTCAGTCCCGCGAGTACGTAGATAGCGATCGACATGATCTCGATGCCGAGAAACACGATCATCAGGTCGCGAGCGGCGGCGAGAATCATCATTCCGGACGTCGCGAACAAGAGCAGCACGTGTGACTCGGCTGTGTGAATTCCCTCTCGGCTGTTGTAGTCCAGGGAGAGCGCAATCGTCGCGATTGTGGCAACCAGGAACAGGATGTCGGCAACCCAGCGGAAGCCATCTACTGCAATTACGCCGGAGGTGGATGTGAACTGCTGTGTCAGGTAATAAATGCAGAGACCAATAGCGGCTACGCAGAGCAGGATGCTTCCTTTTCCAACAGCGCGCTGGTGCGCGTCGCTCTCAGGCTTCCATCCGCCCCAGAGAAGCAGGACCATGGCGCCGCTGATGAGGAAGAGGTCTGGTCCAAGGGCACCCATCAGATCGGAAGGAATCGAAAGATCAAAAATCATCTCGATCCCTCATTCGATACGACTCGACCTGTAGAACCGGCCTGAACCTGATCGATAACCATCTGCGCTGATGTCTCCATCCGGCTGAGAACCGGCGCGGGATACACACCCAGCCAGATAATCACGGCAATGAACGGTACGAGCAGTCCAATCTCGCGCCAGTTGAGATCCGGGATGTGCTCATTCTCTTTCTTGTCGAGCGGGTTGAAAAGAATTCGCTGAATCGCCCATAGGAGATAAGCGGCTGCGAAAATAACGCCGGTTGCCGCAATGGTCGTTAGCACCGGGTAAGGCTTGAAAGCACCGATAAGCACAAGGAACTCACCGACGAACCCGTTGGTTCCCGGCAGTCCGATGCTGCTGAGTGAAACGAACGTGAGGAGCGCGGCAAACATCGGCACGACGCGGGCGATGCCACCGTAGCTCGCAATCAATCGGGAATGTTTCCGCTCGTAGATCATCCCTATCAAGAGGAAGAGCGCTCCCGTCGAGATGCCGTGGTTTATCATGATTAGCAATGCGCCCTGAACGCTCTGCAGTGTCAGCGCGAAGATTCCCAGCATCACGAAGCCAAGGTGACTGACGGACGAATATGCGACGAGCTTCTTGAAGTCTGGCTGCACCATCGCCACGAGTGCTCCATAAATAATTCCGACGACAGCGAGCACGAGGATTATCCCGCGCACAGTCGGATTCATTGCGGCGCCCGGGAAAAGCGGCAGGGCGAAACGCAGGAATCCGAAGGTGCCCATCTTTAGCATGATGCCGGCAAGAATTACAGAGCCAGCGGTCGGCGCTTCCACGTGCGCATCAGGCAGCCACGTGTGGAACGGGAACATCGGGACTTTCACCGCGAACGCGAGGAAGAATGCGGAGAACAGCCAGAGCGCCGCGGAATGCGTCAGCGTCGTGTTTCTGAGAAGATTGTCGTAGCTGAAATTCGGGACTCCACCCGATCCGGCCTTGATGCCGAGATAGATGATCGCGACGAGCATCAGCAGCGACGGCAGCATGGTGTAGATGAAGAACTTGAGGCTGGCGTAGATGCGTCGTTCTCCTCCCCAGATTCCAATTATGAAGTACATGGGAATGAGCATCACTTCCCACATCACATAGAACAGGAACAAGTCGCGCGCGAGAAATACGCCGAGCATTCCCGTCGTGAGAATGAGCAGTAGGGAGAGGTAGGCGTGGATCTTCGTCTTGACGCTCGTCCAGCCTCCGAGCACCGTGAGCGGCATGATGAAGGTCGTAAGCAAGACCATCATCAATGAGATCCCGTCCACACCCAGCGTGAAGCGGATTCCCCATGATGGGATCCATGCCAAGTCAATTGGCGCCTGCCATGCACGCGAGCCGGCGTCAAATGACCACCAAAGTCCTGCGGATACAAAGAACTCGATCGTGAAGGCTGCGAGCGCGATATAACGCGCGGTCTTGTTGCGATCGGTCTCATCAGCTCCCTTCTTTGAGCCAAGTGCAAGCAGTATGAGTGCGCCGACAACAGGAATTATGAGGAGCGCGGGAAGCACCCAGTTGTTGTAGCCGATAGACGCCAGGAAGTCTTTCATTGTCTATCTCAGGGTGAATGCGCCAATGATAATCAGCACGCCGGCGACAATCGCCCAGGCGTACGTACCTGCACTGCCCGTCTGGAACCGCGAGCCAATCCAACCGAAGCCGCGAGCGAGCGACGCGAGTCCGTTCACGAACAAGCCATCGATGAGGCCTGCATCAACTCCCTTCCATAGGACAGTTCGTGAAAGTGCAACCGTAGGCTCGATGACTGCCGCGTCGTAGGCCTCGTCCACGTAATACTTGTGGAGCAGCACCTTCCCAATTCCCTCTTCCGGAGCAGACTGCGACTTCGGTTTCAGGGCAGCGGGCTTGAGTCTGATAAAGGCAAACGCGATTCCGATAACTGCGATTGCAACTGCTGCTCCGATGAGCATCTGCTCTGTTCCAGCGGCAACATGAGCTCCTGTCCCGGCGATTCGCTCCGATGAATGCGCAACAACCGGCTCAAGCCAGTGATCCAGTGCACCACGAACCCCGACGGGCATCAGGTTGGTAAAGAACTCGGGGAGGTTGAGCCATCCCCCAACTGCGCTCGCTATCGCAAGCACGACAAGAGGACCTGTCATTACCCAGGGAGCTTCCTTCAGCTGCGATCGCTCCGACTCTCCGGTGCGATTGGGACCGTGGAAAGTGTAGAGCATCATCCGCGTCATGTAGATCGCAGTGAGCAGCGCTGTCACAAGGCCGATGAAATAGATCGCGTAAAGCAACGTGCTTCCCGGAATTCCCAGCCAGCTTGCGTCCGCCAGCGTGGAAGACTGTGCACGCGCGAACACCGATCCAAGGATTTCATCCTTGGAGAAGAATCCGGCGAAGGGCGGAACGCCGGCAATGGCCAGCGTCGCGATCCACATCAGGACCCACGTGACGGGCATGAACTTCTTGAGTCCGCCCATGTTACGCATGTCCTGCGCGTCGTCATGGTTACCGGTGTGATGATATGCAGCGTGCATCGCGTAAATCACCGAGCCGGACCCGAGAAACAGCAGCGCCTTGAAGAACGCATGCGTGACGAGATGGAATACTCCGGCGACGTACGCTCCGGTCCCAACACCGACGAACATGTAACCCAGCTGCGACACAGTGGAATACGCCAGGACTTTCTTGATGTCCCACTGCTTGAGTCCTATCGTCGCCGCGAGCAGCGCGGTAAGACCGCCAATGACGGCGACAGTAAGACTCGCGACTGGCGAGAGCGAGAAAAGGAACGAACTTCGCGCGATCAGATACACGCCAGCGGTCACCATTGTCGCAGCATGGATCAATGCAGAGACCGGGGTCGGACCCGCCATGGCATCAGGCAGCCAGATGTACAACGGAATTTGCGTGCTCTTACCGGTGCAGCCGAGGAACATGAACAGGCAGATCGTTGTAATGATCGCCGTTCCAACCGGAAGTGCAGCAGTCGCGCTGGCGACACCAATGAAATCCAGTGCGTTGAAATTTGCGAAGAGTAGAAACATTGCGACGAGGAACCCAAAGTCACCAATGCGATTGACAATGAATGCCTTCTTGCCTGCGTCCGCATTCGCCTTGTCGGAGAACCAGAATCCGATGAGCAGATAAGAACAGAGTCCCACGCCTTCCCATCCGACAAAGAGCACGGGATAGTTCGCGCCGAGGACGAGGACCAGCATGAAGAACACGAAGAGATTCAGGTATGCGAAATAGCGCGGATATCCCGGATCGTCCTGCATGTATCCGACGCTGAAGATGTGGATCAGTGATCCCACACCGGTAATCACAAGGACCATCAGCATCGAGAGCTGGTCCAGTTGGAACGAGGCGTTGATGTTGAGGTTCCCAACTGGCATCCAGCTGAAATAGTCCTGGATGAATGGCGCATGAACTTCGACGCCAAGCATCGCTCGGAACATCATTATCGCGAGAACGAACGCGGCCACCAATACGCCAGGTCCGACGATGCTTACAATAGACCCGTACCGGTGGCGCTTCACGGCATGATGGTCATCACCGCTTCCGATGGTTCCGCCCGCTGTGTGCTCATCACCTGGATCCTTCGGACCAACCTCGGCGGCGCTAAAAATGGAGAGAGCACCGTTGATCAGGAATCCGAGGAACGGCAGCAGTGGAAGCAGCCACATCCATTGCGCGGGTGTGTTCTGCAACGGGTGCACAGTCGCTACCGCGTGCTGGAGAAGCATCATCCTTTCAGCAAATTGATGTTACGAAGGTCAACCGACTGA